>NZ_JCAQAV010000008.1:0-141152 GCF_059617925.1 Janthinobacterium sp. JF4
TTGTTCGCAACACCACCAACCGCATGAGAGGAATAATACAAGGTCGGATTAGCGGGGCGCAGCCACGCGTAATCCGACACCATTGTTGACACTGCCATTGGGGGCGTCGGCTTACGCGCTGCGCGCTAAGCCGACCTACGCACGCGCCATGTCAGAAAAAAGTAGGTCGGATTCGCCCGGAGGGCGTAATCCGACAATCGCGTTGGCCTCACAGTGTCCGAAAAATCAGGCAGTCCCGCCAACCGTGATGCCATCCAGTCTCAGGGTCGGCTGCCCCACGCCCACGGGCACGCTTTGCCCCTCCTTGCCGCACACGCCCACGCCCGAGTCCAGGCGCATGTCGTTGCCGATCATCGAAACGCGGTTGAGCACGTCCGGACCATTGCCAATCAGGGTGGCGCCCTTCACTGGATAGCTGAGCTTGCCGTTTTCGATCATATACGCTTCGCTGGCCGAGAAGACGAACTTGCCGTTCGTAATGTCGACCTGGCCCCCGCCGAAGTTGACGGCATACAGGCCGTTCTTGACGGACGCGAGGATCTCGCCCGGGTCCTTGTCGCCACCGAGCATATACGTGTTCGTCATGCGCGGCATGGGCAAGTGGGCAAACGATTCGCGGCGCGCATTGCCCGTCACGGGCATCTTCATCAGGCGCGCGTTCATGGTGTCCTGGATATAGCCCTTCAGGATGCCATCCTCGATCAGGGTCGTGCACTGCGTGGGGTTGCCCTCGTCGTCGATATTCAGCGAGCCGCGCCGGCCAGCCAGGGTGCCGTCGTCGACCACCGTGACGCCCTTGGCGGCCACGCGTTCGCCGATGCGCCCGGAAAACGCGGACGAACCCTTGCGGTTGAAATCGCCTTCCAGGCCATGGCCGATCGCTTCGTGCAGCAGGATGCCGGGCCAGCCCGGTCCCAGCACGATGGTCATGGGGCCGGCGGGCGCCGGGCGCGCTTCCAGGTTCACCAGGGCCGAATTGACAGCGTCGGCCGCATATTGTTCCAGCACGGCATCACTGAAATAGTCATAGCTGAAACGCCCGCCGCCGCCGGCCGAGCCCGTTTCTCGGCGGCCATGCTGCTCCGCGATCACCGTCAGCGAGACGCGCACCAGCGGGCGGATGTCGGCCGCCAGCACGCCGTCGCTGCGCAGCACCAGCACCACGTCGTATTCGCCAGCCAGGCCCGCCATCACTTGCACCACCCTGGGATCTTTCGCGCGCGCCATCTTTTCCACGCGCTCGAGCAACCGCACCTTGGCCGTGGCGTCCAGCGAGGCGAGCGGATCGTCGGGCAGGTACAGCGAGCGCCCGCCCTGCGCCAGCGTGTTCCCCGCAATCTTGATCTTGCCCGAACCGGCGCGCGCAATCGTGCGCGTGGCCGCCGCCGCTTCCAGCAGGGCCCGCTCGGAAATATCGTCGGAATACGCAAACGCCGTCTTGTCGCCAGACACGGCGCGCACGCCCACGCCCTGGTCGATGGAAAAACTGCCCGTCTTGACGATGCCCTCTTCCAGGCTCCAGCCTTCGCTCCTGGTCGACTGGAAATACAGGTCGGCATAGTCGACCTTGTGCGTAAACATCGTGCCCAGGGCTTTGAGCAGCTTGTCTTCGTCCAGGCCGAAGGGAGTCAACAGGATATCGCGCGCCACAGCCAGGCTGGACAGATTGGGTTCAAATGGCTTCATAGCTCTTTCTCACAATTCAATTCACATCGTCCGATGCGCGAGCGCTGGCAAGGATTCGCGCACGCCGGCCAAAAACGCCAGGTCGATCTCGCCGCTCACCACGCCCTCGCCTTCGGGCAACACGGCTTTCACTTCGCCCCACGGGTCGATCAGCATGCTGTGACCCCAGGTGCGGCGGCCGTTCGGATGCAAGCCGCCCTGCGCCGAGGCCAGCACATAGCACTGGTTTTCGATGGCGCGCGCGCGCAGCAGCACTTCCCAGTGGGCGCTGCCCGTCGTATGGGTAAACGCGGCCGGCACGACGATCAGCGCGCAATCGCCCATGGCGCGGTACAGTTCGGGAAAGCGCAAGTCATAGCAGATGGACAGGCCGACCCGGCCGAACGGCGTCTCGATCGAGCGCACCTGCGCGCCCGGCACGATGGTGCGCGATTCATTGTACGACTCGGTGCCGCGCGTAAAACCGAACAAATGGATCTTGTCGTAGCGGCCGGCCGGCGCGCCTTGCGGGTCGTACACCAGCGTCGTGTTCAAGACCTTGCCTTCCTCGCCGGAAATCAGGGGCAAGGTGCCGCCGATCAGCCAGATGCCATGCTGGCGCGCCATCTGCGCCATGCCATCCTGGATCGGTCCGCTGCCGGGCTGCTCCGCATGGGCCAGCTTGTCCGTTTCCTGCTGGCCCATGATGGCCCAGTATTCGGGCAGCACCACCAGTTGCGCGCCACCGGCGGCGGCCTGCGCCACCAGCCGGCGCGCCGTGGCCAGGTTGTCTTCCACGGATGGCGAGGAAATCATTTGTACTGCTGCCACTGTATGCATCATTGCCACCTCTTCTCCATTCGAACGCCTCGCCTATTTCGCCACAGCCTCCACGGCCGCAGCGGCAGGCACGGCGACAGGTTCCAATTTACCACCATCGAGCTTGGTCACGACGGGCGACTTCCACGGGCCGGCGATCTGCATGTGGTAAGTGAGCGCCTTCATCACGGGCGCGCGCAGGAACAATTGCGCCAGGAAACTGCCCAGGCCGATGACGGGATTGACGGCCAACGCGTACACGAGCGGCCCCGTGCCCAGGTTGAATTCCGGGATCACCACCACATGCAGATTCGTCGTTTCATTGGCAATATCGGCCGTGCCATCCATCAGCACGGTTGCCGCCACGCCGTGCATCTTGAGGTTGTCGGTACTCACCACACCGCGCTTGATGCTGGCGTTGGCCGTGATGCCGTCGAAGGCCAGGCCTTCGGAAAACACGTCATGGAAATCGAGTTTCAGCAAGCGGGGCAAGGCTTGCAGACTGAGCACGCCCAACAGCTTGGCCGCGCCCGGGTCCTGTTTGAGGAACTGGCCCGATTCCACGTTCATCTCGATCTGCCCCGACAGGGTGGGAATATCGAGCGAATACGGCAAGCCATTCCAGGCGATGTCGCCGCTCAGGCGGCCCTTGCCGCGACGCACCGTGTCGGCAAAGCCGAAGCGGTCGAGCAACTTGCCCGCATCGACGATGTCGAGGCCGAAACGCAGGCTGGTGGTGCTTTGCCCGTCCTTGATGACCCATTTGCCATTGCCGCTCAGCGCACCATCGGGATTCGACAATTGCAGCTTGCCCACGCGCCACTCGCGCCCGCCGGCCGCCATGGTGTTATAGGCCTGCAACTCCAACCGGCCGATCTTCTTGTTGAACAGTTCAAATTGCTCGGCGATGATATCGAGCGACGGAATCGACTGGGCGCCGCTCTTGCCTTCCAGTAAACTCTTCACATCGTTGGCGGCCGACTCGGGAATGATCAGGGACGACAGGCGCGCCGTCATCTTGCCCAGGCCGGACGGCGTTTCCAGCCACGTCACGTAACCGGACACTTGCTTCGCGTCAATATTGGCTTGCCACACATCCTTTTGATGCGTGGCGCCCACGACCACGTTTTCCAGCTTGCGTTCGCCCAGCATCAGTTCGCTGGCACGGGCCGCCATCATGTCCGGCACCACGTATTGCGCGATATCGGGCGCATCGTCGGCGGCGCCGCCGTCGGCGGGGACCGTGCCGCTGCCAGCGATTTCACTGCCGGCGGCAATCCAGCTATCCACGTCCAGGGTTTTCATGTTGACGTTGAACATCATGCCGCTGTCCGGTTCCGGCGCCGGCACGTTCACGCCAATGCCGCCGCGCACCAGGCGCCAGGCGTCCTTGCCCTGCTTCTGGCGCTGGTAGCGCGCGGCGATGCCGGAACCGAGCGCGATGCGGATATCGTCCGTGCGCAGGCCGGCGCCGTTGGCCGCATTGCCCGTCAAGGTGAATTTCACGGGCAGGCTGTCGCCGGCCGGCTTTTTCAGGGGCGCGGGGAAATCCAGGCCCAGGCCCGTCAGCGGCGACTCGACATTGACCACCACCTGGTGGTCGCGCGCCGTGATCAGGCCGCTGTAACGGGCGCCGCCATGCAAATGCTTCGCCAGTCGCTGCAGCACGGGCTCCGGATAGGTCTTGCGCAAGCCGTCGATGGTCATGTTGCCGACGAGTTTCACCTGGATGGAACTGTCCGGCTGCGTGCCGCCCGAGATGGCCAGCGGCCCGCCCAGCAGGCTGCCGTTCAAGCCATTCAGGTTGACGCCCTTTTCATTGAATTCGATCTTGCCTTGCGTGCCCAGCACGGACGGCATGTCATGGAACAGCACCACGTCGTTACCGGCCAGCTGCAAGCTGCCCTGCACGGTCGATTCGAGCATGCGCTCGATCGGCAAATGCAATTTGAGCGCCAGTTTGGCGTTGCCCGTGGCCGTCGTTTCATCCGTGAAATGCTCGATCCAGCCCAGCACGGGACTGGCCGTCACGTACTTGAGGAATTCCTGCATCGGGCCGGCTGCATTGCCTTCGATGTCGAGCAAGGTGTCGAACACGGTCAGGTCGGGAATCACGGCTTTCACATTCGTCAAGGCCACGCCGCCCGTGGTGGCCGTGTCGCCGCGGATTTCCATGCGCGCCCGTTCGAACACGAAACTGCCCTTGATTTTTTCCGCCTGCGGCCACAGGGGCGCCTTGCCGGCCAGCGGACCGCTTTCGGCGAATTCGCCGGGCGCGTAGTTCAGGGTGCCATTCTCGATCTTGCCGGCCACGCGGAAGTCGCCGCGATTGCGCTGGGCGGGCGTATCGGCCTTGAAGGGGAAATGCTCGAGTTCGCCGCGCAGGCGCAGGCTGACATCGCGCGCCATGCCGCCTTCCAGCGCGCCCGTTAGCCAGTGGCGCAGGTGTTCGGGCGTTTGCAGCGGCAGGTAGCGGCCGATGGTGTTGATCTGGAAATTGTCGATCATGCCCGTCAAGTCGACCTGGCCCAGGTTCTTGCCGTCGAGCGGCAGGCGGTGCGTGCCTTGCAAGGCGACGCGCAAGCCTTGCTGGTTGAAGTCGAGCTTGTCCAGCCCGACTTGCAGCATATTGCCCGCCTCAAACGTCCAGCGCGCCTGCATGGCGAATCGTTCGAACGGCATGGCCGGTTCGCTCAGGTAGGTGGGCAATTGCAGCACCAGGTCCTGCGCGTCGATGGCAATGCTGCCGCCCTTGTCATTGGCGTCGATGCTGCCGGTCAGGTGGTCGAAGCCGGGAATGGCCGGTGCGGCCGCCTGCGCAGGGCTGGTCGCCGTCTTCGCCACGGCCAGGCGCGCCGGCTGCGCATTCAGGCCCAGGTCGATCAGCTTGCCGCGCAAACGGTAGCTGGCGGGCGTGGCCATCTCGCCGTCCCATTGCGCCGAGAAATCCTGCAAACGCCCGCGCGGCGCCAGGGCGTCGAGACGCTGGCGCTGCTGTTCGCCCAGCGGCAACTTGTCGGCCAGTGCGGCCAGGGTTTGCAAATTGAGGGACTTGGCCGTAATTTCCGTGCGCGACGGCTTGCGCTTCGTGGCGGCAACAAAGCGTTCGGACAGGGTCGTGGGCGGCAGGCTGAGGCCATCGCGTGTTTCCACCGCGAAATTCGTCAATTCCACCTGGTGCCCATTCGCGCCAAAGGTGGGCTTGCCGTCCGGCACCTGCGCCGACAGCTCTTCCTTTGCCGAAATGCGCCCGCTGACCGACAGCAAGTCGAGCGGGGCGATATGCTCGCCCAGCTGCGCCTGCACGTCCGTCAAGCCCACGTCGGCCGTGAAGCCGGCCAGGCGCGCGTGATCCAGGCTCAACCAGGCGCGCAGGGCACCCTTGCCCTGGCTCAGCTCGAACGGGTAATCGAGGTAGCGGCGCCAGGCGGCCAGGTCGGCGTTTTTCAGGTCGGCGTACAGCTCGCCCTTCCACATCGACACATCCGAGATGCGCGTGCTGAAAGGCGGATGCGTGAAGTGAGCGCGTACATCGATGGGTGCGGCCAGGCTGGCCGGCGGCGTAGCCTGCAAGCCCAGCCGGTGGCTGCGCCAGCGGTTGCGCAGCAACAGATTGACCTGGGATAAAGCCAGCTCGGGGGTGCCGCGCACTTCGTCCGTCCAGCGCACCTTGCCGTCGCGAATGATGATGTCATGCTGCGACAGCAGCCAGTCGGCGCCCTTGCCTTCGCTGCCCTGCGTGCTGTCGATCAACACCCCGGCCACATACAGCTTGCCATCCATGCTGCGCCGCACGTCCAGGTCGGGCCGCGTGACTTCCAGGGTAGTGAAGCGCACGGAACCGAGCACGCTCCACCACGACACGGTGGCCGAGACGCTCGGCAGGCTCAGCGCCTGGCGCCCCGCCTGGTCGCGCAGGGTCACGTCACCGAGGAAGAGATTCGGCCGCACGCCATGCCAGGAGGCATAAATACGCGCGATACTGACAGGGTTGCCCAGCGCGCGGCTGGCCGCCCGCTCGATATCGCCTTTGTAGTAATCGATATTCGGCAAGATGGCGTAGCGCAGGAATAAAAACAGCACGGCGAAGGCGAAATACGCCAGCAGCACCAGTTTGATGGTAAAACCCAATACATGATGGGTGGCCAGGTTGGCCATGCGATAGGCGGCACGCAGCCGCTGCCAGCGCAGGGCCAATGGCACATGTTCTGTCACGCTTGCTTCTGGCGGTTTTTGCATCAATAAGCTAATAAACTGGCCCGGCGTCAAATAATGGCAAAAATCGTCTGCATTCGTGGTGAGCGCCTGCATCCTTGCGCTTGCGTCTGAGCAAAGCCTCCCTTACCATCGTCCGGAAGAGCACGCACTGCCGGCGGCGAAGCCAGCGGCACAATTTTACCGCATCCCCCGCCGTTCGCAGCCAAGTTAAACAAGAACATGCACGCAGCATCCACGAGATACTTACCGATACCATGAGCACACAGCCTTTGATCTCCGCCTCCCGTTTCTACCAGCGCTGGCTGGACGCCGCCCCCGAGCGCGCCGCGCAGGTAGCGCAACTGGTGCGCGCGCCGCTGGACGGGCTCGACTTCGCGGCCGCGCTGGCCGAGCAATCAAACGCCGCCACGCCGCCGCTGCCGCCCGAGCGGGCCATGCGCCGCCTGCGCAACCTGCTCGTCTGCGGCCTGATCGCGCGCGATCTTGGCGGCCAGGCAGACTTGAACGAAGTGGTCACAGCCATGACTGGCTTCGCCGATTTCGCTATCCGCACGCACGTGGACGCCATCATGGCCGAGATGGTGGCCCTGCACGGCATGCCGGTCGGCGAGGAGTCGGGCGAGGAACAGGCCTTGATGGTGCTGGCGATGGGCAAGCAGGGCGGCGGCGAACTGAACGTCTCGTCCGACATCGACCTGATCTTTGTCTATCCGGAAGATGGCGACACACAAGCTACCTTGCCGGGCCAGCGCAGCCTGTCCAACCACGAGTTTTTCATTCGCATGGGCAAGAAGCTGATCGCCGCCCTGGCCGAGATCACGCAAGACGGTTTTACCTTCCGCGTGGACATGGCCTTGCGTCCGAACGGCAATTCGGGTCCCCTGGCCGCCAGCCTGGGCATGGTGGAGCAATACCTGATCGTGCAGGGCCGCGAATGGGAGCGCTATGCCTGGGTCAAGGCGCGCGCCGTGACGGGCAAGCCGGAAGATATCGCCTCGCTCGACGCCATCGTGCGCCCGTTTGTCTTCCGCCGCTACCTCGATTTCGGCGTCATCGATGCCATCCGCACCATGCATGGCCAGATCCGCGCCGAGGTCAACCGCCAGGAGCGGCTGCATCCGGACCGCAGCAACAACGTCAAGCTGGGCCGTGGCGGCATCCGCGAAATCGAATTCCTCGCGCAAGTGTTCCAGCTGATACGCGGCGGTCGCGACGCCGAGCTGCGCGAGCGTTCCACGCGCGCCACCCTGCGCACGGTGGCCGACAAAGGCTTGCTGGAGCCGGCCATCGTGGAACAATTACTTGCTTCCTACGCGTTCCTGCGCAACCTCGAACACCGGCTGCAATACCTCGATGATGCGCAAACCCATACCCTGCCCGCGAATGACGCCGACCGCCTCATCGTTGCGCAGATGATGGGCTTGCCCGACACGCCCACCCTGCTGGCCCAGCTGGAAGCGCACCGCGTGTTTGTCGCGGGGCAATTCGATGAAATGTTCAGCGACAAGAGCAGCGGCACGCCGCCGGCCGACACGGGCATCGACCCGCAAACGTCGAACGACTGCGCCGCCTCGGACCAGCAGGAAGCCATCGAGGCGCGTTTCGCCGCTCTGGGTTTCCACGAGCCCACCGCCTGCGCGCGCCGTTTGCTGGCCACCTGGCAGGCGCCCCGTTTGCAATCGTTGCCCGAGGCGAGCCGCACGCGCTTGGTGGCCCTCGTCAATTCCGCCCTGCCCCTGATCACCGATTGCTCCGTGTCCAACGGTAATGCCAGCCAGCTGGCCACCCTGGGCCGGCTGCTCGACTTTTTGGAAGCGATTGCGCGCCGCTCGGCCTATCTGTCGCTGCTGACGGAATACCCGCACACGCTCGAACGCGTCGTGCGCATGGTGTGCGCCAGCGGCTGGGCCGCCACCTTCCTCACCCAGCACCCGATCCTGCTCGATGAACTGCTCGATGAACGCATCCGCAACAGCGTGCCGGACCCGGCCGCGCTGGCGCTCGACCTGCAGCGCCAGCTCGACGACGCGCCCGGCGACACGGAGCGGCAGATGGATATCTTGCGCGAAACACACCACGCGCAGCTGTTCCAATGCCTGGCGCAAGACCTGGCTGGCGATCTGAGCGTGGAAAAGCTGGCCGACTACCTGTCGCAGCTGGCCGACATCATCGTCGCCGCCACCGTGCAAGCCGTCTGGCAAACCTTACCCACGCGCCACCGCGACGTGCCGAAGTTCGCCGTCATCGCGTATGGCAAGCTGGGCGGCAAGGAGTTGGGCTATGTCTCGGATCTGGACGTCATTTTCCTCTTCGACGACGACGACCAGGACGCGCCCGGCCTGTACGCCAAGCTGGCGCAGCGCTTCATTACCTGGATGACCTCGCACACCTCGGCCGGCATCCTGTTCGACATCGACATCGCCCTGCGCCCCGACGGCGCCTCGGGCATGCTGGTCTCCAGCGTGCAGGCATTCGAGCGCTACCAGGGCAGCGCAGCCTGGGTGTGGGAACACCAGGCGCTCACGCGCGCGCGCTTCTGCGCCGGCGACGTCGCCATCGGCAAGCATTTCGAGCGCATCCGCGACACGATCCTGCGCAAGGAGCGCCCGGAAAACGGCCCGCTCAAGGGCGAAGTGGTGGCCATGCGCAAGAAGATGCTCGACGCGCATCCGCCCCGCCCGGGCAGCTTTGACTTAAAGCAGGATCCGGGCGGCATGATCGACATCGAATTCATGGTGCAATACCTGGTGCTGCAGCATGCGGCGCAATATCCGCAGCTGACGGCCAACTCGGGCAATATCGCCCTGCTGCGCCTGTGCGGCGAACTGGGGCTGATCGACGCGCAGCTGGCTACCCTGGTTGCCGACGCCTACCGCGCGCTGCGCAAGCTGCAGCACCAGCTGCGCCTGCAGGGCCACGACCTGGCCCGCGTGGAACCGCAGCGCGTGCGCGTGCATGCGGAGAATGTCACGCGCCTGTGGCAAGCCATCTTCGGCACCACCGCCTGAGGCCGGCCCGGGCATGCCACTCCATTACCTGTCCCGCCTGAGCGGATCGGCGCGCGATACGCAAGCCAACCTGCAGTTGGGCTGCGTGCTGGCGCTGGTGGCCGGGGCGGTCAATGCGGGCGGCTTTCTCGCCATCGGCGGCTATACCTCGCACATGACGGGCATCGTCTCGGGCATGGCCGATGACCTGGCACTGGGCAATATCACGCTGGCCCTGGCCGCGCTGGGTGCGTGGCTGGCCTTTGTCAGCGGTGCGGCCGTCACAGCCATCATGGTGAACTGGGGCAAGCGGCGCCGGCTGCACAGCCAGTTTGCCGCCAGCCTGCTGCTGGAAGCGGCCCTGTTATTGCTGTTCGGCTTGACGGGCAATTACCTGGCCGCCATGCCCGACGTGCTGGGCCCCGTCACCATCTTGCTGCTGTGCTTTGTGATGGGATTACAGAACGCCATCATCACCAAGATTTCAGGCGCCGTCATCCGCACCACGCACGTGACGGGCCTGTCCACCGATATCGGCATCGAACTGGGCAAGATGGCGTATTACAACCGGCGCCACCTGCCGGACCGGATGGTCAAGGTCAACCGCGGCAAGCTGAGAACGCACAGCCTGCTGATCGCCTGCTTCTTCATCGGCGGCGTCAGCGGCGCCCTGGCCTTCAAACACATCGGCTTTCCTGCCGCCACCATCATCCTGGCCGGCGTGCTGACCCTGCTATCCGGCGTGCCCGTGCTGCGCGATTTGCGCGTGCTGTGGCGTTTCTACCGGCGCCGCTTGTAGGTACACCTAACCAAACCTACTGCGCGTCGCGCTTTGCGGCCGGAGATGCTCACCGTACTGAAGGGCGGTTGCGCTTCTCGGCCACAAATCACTGCCGTTCGCTACGGTTTTGTTAGGTGTCGTACGGCCATGATAAGAAAAACGCCCCGAAGGGCGTTTTTCTTATACGGTCAAAAAATTACTTGGCCGACATCAGTGCGACGGTGGTGTCGAGCATGCGGTTCGAGAAACCCCACTCGTTGTCGTACCACGACGAGACTTTCACCAGGCGGCCCGACACTTTGGTCAGGGTCGAGTCGAAGTTCGACGAAGCCGGGTTGTGGTTGAAGTCGATCGATACCAGCGGTTCGGTCTGGTACGTCAGGATGCCTTCCAGGGCGCCTTCCGAAGCGGCCTTCATCAGGGCGTTGACTTCTTCCACGGTGGTATCGCGCTTGGCGATGAAGGACAGGTCGACCAGCGAGACGTTGATGGTCGGCACGCGGATGGCGAAGCCGTCCAGTTTGCCATTCAGCTCCGGCAGGACCAGGCCCACGGCGGCGGCGGCGCCCGTCTTGGTCGGGATCATGCTCATGGTGGCCGAACGGGCGCGGCGCAGGTCTTCATGCATCACGTCGGACAGCACCTGGTCGTTGGTGTAGGCGTGCACGGTGGTCATCAGGCCCGTTTCGATGCCGATGGCGTCGTTCAATGGCTTGACCAGCGGTGCCAGGCAGTTGGTGGTGCACGAAGCGTTCGAGATGACGGTATCGGTCGATTTCAGTACCGAGTGGTTCACGCCGAACACGACGGTCGCATCGACGTCCTTGCCGCCTGGTGCCGAAATGATGACTTTTTTCGCGCCACCCTTCAGGTGCGCCGAAGCTTTCTCTTTGGTGGTGAAGAAGCCCGTGCATTCCAGCACGACGTCCACGCCCAGCTCGCCCCATGGGATTTCAGCAGGATTGCGCTGTGCGAATACGCGGATCGGATCGCCATTGACGATCATGTTGTCGCCTTCGACAGTGACCGTGCCCGGGAACTTGCCGTGCGCGGTGTCGTAGCGGGTCAGGTGGGCGTTCGATTTGGCATCGCCCAGGTCGTTGATGGCAACGATCTGGATATCCTGTTTCTTGCCGCCTTCGTAGAAAGCGCGCAACACATTACGGCCGATGCGGCCGTAGCCATTGATTGCAACTTTGATCGTCATACTCTGCTCCTGATTAAAAAAAAGGTATCAGCACAGCACCCCGGCCAGCACATGGCCAGGGTCTGCTCAAAATCAATACTAGCCGGCGATAACGGCTTTAACCTTGGCTACGACGTTCTCGACCGTGAAGCCGAAGTGCTTGAACAGCACGCCGGCAGGGGCCGATTCGCCAAACGTGTCGATACCGACCACGGCGCCTTCCAGACCCACGTATTTGTACCAGAAGCTGGTCACGCCCGCTTCGATGGCCACGCGCGGCACGCCTTTCGTCAGCACGCTGGCCTTGTAGGCAGCGTCCTGGCGGTCATACACGTCGGTCGACGGCATCGACACCACGCGCACGTTGATGCCTTCGGCCGCCAGCGCGCTGGCGGCGGCGACAGCCAGTTCCACTTCGGAACCGGTGGCGATCAGGATCGCCTTGGCGTCCGCCACGTCGTTCAGCACATAGCCGCCGCGGTAGATGTTTTCGATCTGTTCGGCGCTACGTTCCTGGTACGGCAGGTTCTGGCGCGAGAAGATCAGGGTCGACGGGCCATCCTTGCGGCGCACGGCGGCGCCCCAGGCAGCAGCCGACTCGACGGTGTCGCATGGACGCCAGTTGTCCAGGTTCGGGATCAGACGCATCGACGAGACGTGCTCGACCGATTGGTGCGTCGGGCCGTCTTCGCCCAGGCCGATCGAATCGTGGGTAAACACGAAGATCGAACGCAGCTTCATCAGGGCAGCCATGCGCAGGGCATTGCGGCTGTAGTCGGAGAACGTCAGGAACGTGGCGCCGAACGGGATGTAGCCGCCGTGCAAGGTGATGCCGTTCATGATGGCGCTCATGCCGAATTCGCGCACGCCGTAGTTGATATGGTTGCCAGGCTGGCCCGAACGCACGGCCACGCATTCTTTCCAGTTGGTCAGGTTCGAACCGGTCAGGTCGGCCGAGCCGCCGAGGAATTCCGGCAGGGACGAGGCCAGCGCCTGGATGGCGTTCTGGCTGGCCTTGCGGGTGGCGATGTTTTCTTTCTTCTCGACGCAGGAAGCGATCGCGGCCGACAGCGCCGTTTCAAACGCGGCTGGCAACTCGCCCTGCATGCGGCGGGTCAGTTCGGCGGCTTGCTGCGGGAATTCGCGGCTGTAGGCGCCAAAGCGCTCGTTCCAGTCCGCTTCCAGCAGGGCGCCTTGTTTCTTCGCATCCCAGGCGGCGTACACGTCGGCCGGCATCTCGAACGGTGCGGCATCCCAGCCGATGTATTCGCGCACGGCAGCGATTTCCTTGTCGCCCAGCGCGGCGCCGTGGACCTTGTCGCCGCCTTGCAGGTTCGGCGAACCCTTGCCGATGATGGTCTTGCAGCAGATCAGGGTTGGCTTCGATGCGGTCTTGGCGGCAGCGATGGCGGCAGCCACGGCGGCAACATCGTGGCCGTCGACAGCGCGGATGACGTTCCAGCCGTACGCTTCGAAGCGCGCCGGGGTGTCGTCCGTGAACCAGCCTTCGACTTTGCCATCGATGGAAATGCCGTTGTCATCGTACAGGGCGATCAGTTTATTCAGGCCCAGGGTGCCTGCCAGTGCGCACACTTCGTGGGAAATACCTTCCATCAGGCAACCATCGCCGACAAAAGCGTAGGTGTAGTGGTTGACGATGTCGTGGCCCGGCTTGTTGAATTCAGCGGCCAGCAATTGCTCCGACAGAGCCATGCCGACGGCGTTGGCGATGCCCTGGCCCAGCGGGCCGGTCGTCGTTTCAATGCCTGGCGTGACATCGACTTCCGGGTGGCCCGGGGTTTTCGAATGCATCTGGCGGAAGGCCTTGATGTCGTCCATCGACAGGTCGTAGCCCGTCAGGTGCAGCAGCGCGTAGTGCAGCATCGAGCCGTGGCCATTCGACAACAGAAAACGGTCGCGGTTCTGCCATTTTGGATTCGCGGGATTGTGGCGATAGTGACCACTCCACAGGGCAACTGCGATCTCGGCCATGCCCATCGGCATGCCTGGATGGCCGGAGTTGGCCTTTTGTACAGCGTCCATTGCCAGTGCGCGGATCGCATTGGCCATTTTGGTAGTCGGGAGCGTAGTTGTCATGATGGTGTGGGTCAGTCGCGAGTTTGGGATTCGTTTGCAACAGCACGGACAGGGAAGCCGGCTGCTTTCTGTAGTCAACTATTTTACCAGACTGGGGGGCCGCAAATTAGAATTGCGGCGTACTCGCCCGCCAAATGGCTATACTTTGACGTCTTTCCACCCCACTTACCCCCGTTGAGGATTTGCATGCCGCGTTTTTTCTGTCCCCAGCCGCTCGTTGCCGGCACCACCATCGCCCTGCCGGAGGCTGTCGCCCACCATATCCAGGTCGTGCGCCTGGCGCCGGGCGACCTCATCACCCTGTTCAATGGCGAAGGCGGCGAAGTGCAAGCGAGCCTGGTAACGGTGGCCAAGCGCAGCGTGACGGCCGAGGTACAAGCCCATGTGGCGCGCGAAGCGGAACTGCCCTACGCCGTGACCCTGGCGCAGGCGCTGCCGGAAGCGTCCAAAATGGACTGGATCATCGAAAAAGCCATCGAACTGGGCGCGGCAGGCATCGTGCCGCTGTCGGCGCAGCGCTGCGTCGTGCGCCTGTCCGCCGAGCGGGCCGAGAAAAAACTCGCGCATTGGCAAGGCATTATCGTTTCCGCTTCGGAACAATGCGGGCGCAACCGCCTGGCGCAGCTGGCGCCGCTGCAAGATTTCAGTAGCTGGAGCAGCCAGCAAGATTTACACAAACGCATCATTTTGACGCCACGCGCGCAGCAGTCGCTGGCCGACTGGGCCCGTCACCAGCCGCCACAAGCCATCACCGTGATGGTGGGGCCGGAAGGCGGGTTTACCGAGGCGGAAGAAAAAGCCGCCATCGCGGCTGGCGCCATCGGCCTGTCCATGGGGCCGCGCATCCTGCGCACGGAAACGGCGGGCCTGACGGCGCTGGCGACGCTGAGCGCCTTGTGGGGCGGGATGTAAATAAAAAAGCGCAGTGCGGTTTCCCGCACTGCGCCAGTAACGCGACGTAGCAACTACGTCATGCCATATCCGCTGGACAGCCCTTGCTGGCGCCGTCCAGCCTGTCTAATTAAAACGAGTACTCGGCACCCACTTTCAGGGTGCGTGGACGCCACACGTAGCCGGTACGCACGTTCATCGGACGATCACGTTCGAAGACGTTGTTGATGTTCGCCAGCAAACGCAGGTTTTTGATGCCCGTGTAAGCAAAGTTCAAATCAGTACGCACATCGCTTGCTACGCTGCACGACAGGTCATTGGCATCCAGTGCCGCTAGTGCCTTACGGCAACCAGCCTCACCCCAACGCGCTTCATCCGTCTCGTCATAGTTCAACGACTGCGCAGAACGGTAGTTGACGCGCACGCCAGCCGTCATCGGGCCTTTGCGCCATGCGGCGCTCAGCACCGACACAACACGCGGGTTATCCAGATTACCAACTATGTTAGGACGGTACTCGTTGGCATCGATATCCCAGTAACGCAGTTTCAGGGCAACGGTGGTCTGCAGACCCAGGGTCACGGTACCGTATTCGCCGGCCGAAATACGGCCGTTCAAATCGATATCCACGCCTTGCGAATCGGTCTTGCCGAAGTTTTCATAGTTCAGCAACAGCGACTGGATGGAACCTGCGCCCCAGGCGATGTTAGCACCTGGCTTCAAGGTGTTGGCGCGTGCAGCCAGGCGACGATCGGTATCACTGACCGGGTTGCGTACCATCTTGTCGGAGTAACCGGGATTATCTTCACGTTCCAGCACATATGGCACGTCGCGGTAGTCGATCTGGTCCTTGCGCTCGATCTTGTAATAATCGAGTGCAATGGTAAAGTTCTTCACCGGCTCAGCGACGAAGCCTACCGTGATGCTGCGCGAGGTTTCCGGCTTCAAGGTCGAGCTCGACGAAATCATCGCCGGGATCGAAGTCAGGCAACCCGAGTTGTAGGCAGTGGTCGCATCAGCCTTGTCGCTGGCATTGCCGTTGCGCAGGATGTCGCGAATGGCAGTTGCAGTATCGCAACGTTTTGGATCCAGCGAGTTGTTGAAGAAGCCGGTCAAGCCCACTTTACCCAAGGTTTCCGGAATATTTGGAGCACGGAAACCACCAGCGACCGTACCACGGAACAGCAACTGCGGCACGACTTTCCAGCTGGCACCGAGTTTAGGCGACACGTGTGCCGAGAAGCCAGGTGCTTTATCCAGGCGCAGCGCACCGTTCAGTTCCAGGCCCTTGAGGACTGGCGCGTTCAATTCCAAGTAAGCGGCGCTCAGCGTACGCTCGCCATCGATCCACAGCGAACCCTGGCTGATGATCTCGGCATTCATGACGTTGTCGAGCGACTTGATATACATCTTTTCCTGGCGCACTTCAGCACCAACGGCGAAACTCAGTGGACCGGCTGGCAAAGCCATCAGCTCACCGGTCAATTTCGCTTCGGCAAAGTTGGTGGACAGTTCAGCATCGGTGCCGACCACCGGGAACATGCTCGCCAACAATGCATCGCTATTCTGGCCACCGAGCTTGTACTCGCCGCTGACGATGGCAGCAGGCATACGGTCGCGGTGCGGGCCGCGGTTGCGCGATGTACCATCACCGCCGGTACGGCCAACCGTTGCCTCCCAATCATAGGCGCCAACCGTGCCTTCCAGGCCGGCCATGACGCGGTATTGCGTGGCTTTCGATGGCGAGGACCAGTCCAGGTTGCTGTCCATGAAGCGATAGTCCAGGCCAACCGGGAAGTTATATGGATTGTATGGCGAGTTAGCTGGCAGTCTTGGCTTCTGTACGCTTTGTGATTGCTTCTTGTTGCCGTCGAACCAGTTCCATGGCGAACCTGCCGCCATGGCGAATGGCAGTGGCTCATAGTTGGTACGGGTTTCCGAGTAAGACACTTCGGCGAAACCGCGCGTCGTTTCATTGAGCTTGAAGTGCAAGGCGCTATACAAGTTGACGCGCTCGGCACCGTCCGACCATGGGTTGATTCCGTTAAGGTCGCTAGTGCACAGGCCCGTGGCATTGATGACCTGGCAGCCCTTGACGGCTTGGCGCACAGCAGGGTTGCCGCCGCCAGCGGCCTGGTTCAAGTTACCTGGATAGGACGTCAGCGAAGGATCGCCGAAAGCCGTGCTGACAACTTTCTTGTGGTAGGAAGGATATTTGCCAATCACGTCAGCCAGTTTGTAACCCTCGCGCTTGTAGCCTTCGATGTTGAAGAAGACGTTATAGCGGTCTTTCTCGAGATCGCCATAACCAGCCAGCAAACCAACGGTGGTCTGCTTGCCGAGGCTATCGCTGGTAGGTTGCTGGTAATTGGCGCTCACGCTAACGCCTTGATAGCTCTTGCGGGTGATGATGTTGATCACACCGGCCATGGCATCAGAACCATACACGGCCGATGCGCCATCCTTCAACACTTCCACACGCTCAATCGCGTCCGCAGGAATCGAATCGAGGTTGACGAAGGTTTCCTTGCCGCCATCGGCGAAAGCATAGTTCGACACGCGACGGCCATTGACCAGCACCAGCGTGGCGCCCTTGCCCAGGCCGCGCATGGCCGCGCCAGACGCGCCGCGGGCAAAGCTGTTCGAGGAACCGTCATCCTTCAGGGTAGTGCTATCGAAAGACGTCAGAGTATCGAGAATCTGGCGCACGGTATTGGCACCGGTGGCCTTGATTTCGTCACGACGAATGACGGTAACCGGCGAAGCCGTTTCCGTATCCATGCGCTTGATGTTCGAACCAGTCACTTCAACACGTTGCATGACCGGCGCTGCGGCAGCTCCCGTGTTTTGTGCATGGGCGGAGGCAGCAATGGCGCTCAAAGCAAAAAACACCGCCTTACTAATAGGGCTTAATTTTGGTTTACTCAGCATCATGTTTAGCAATCTCAACTTGTAATTTTTAATGAACACCAGGCAACTGGATCGCAGTGGCTCATGTGGCACTTGTATGTGTCAAAATTTTTGGCACAAGTAAGTATCTGTAACAGAAAAAATATTGTCAATTAACATGGTCGAATCTTTAATTGAATAGAGGAAAAATCCGGAAATAGACGTTTTTTGTTGTTTTTTGACATTGGAGTTTGGCAAATTTTCCGTTTTTTTCAGCTATTTATCCAGCTCCGAGCGGACAAAAAAGGCCTGCCGCAGCACTGTCATTCCAGCCGTTTTTAGCCTGTCTGCCACGGCCATTCCTCATATGAAAACATACTGAAAAACGCTGCTTCCGGGCAGCGTCTTGCGCATTCACATTTCCCCGCCAAGATTGCAGAAAAATAAATACATCGATTTAAAAAAATATTTTTGTTGGGTAACGTAGAAACTATCGAAATGAAATTCTGCACCCACCCATTTTTCCGTCAAATATCAACGAGCGCAGGATGAATTGTTAAATCGGCTGCCCGCCGCACGCGGGAGACGCCAGTTGCGCGAGGCACGGCGCGGCCGCCTTCCGGCAACCGTGCCGAACACAGAGCCCCAAGATTGCGCCGCATGCTGGCGAGATCGCCGATGGAGAAATAAGAGATCGGGTAGGAGGCGGGGTTGCCCCCGCCGTCCTCCCACAACACCGGACGTACGGATCACGTATCCGGCGTTTCCTGACTACTGGGTTGCCCCAGCGAGCTTGGTTTCGTGCGTCGTGCCGCCTGTCGGTCTGCAAGCACCTCGGTTACGGCAAAGACTTCCGGTCTCGTCCATTGACCAAGGCCCTCCTTTATCAGAGGCTTGCGCCCTGCCCGCTCAGAGAGCACGCGTGACTGTCCACTCATGTCAGATTCAGCCCTTCAGCACTCCGGTTCCGAGCGGCTAATATGGCCTCTGCTGACTACCACCAATCCATCCCGGCACCTTGCGATGCCGGTAGCACGAGGCAGATTGATGGGCCTTCCGGGGTAATTCGCGCGACCTTCATGCTTATGTCTGTCGGATCTACGTCATAGCGTTCCGTGCAAGTATCGGGCTTTACAGATATCGGACTGCTTACCCCGCTACGCCGCCTAATCCGCTTCCTGTGCGTCAGACCAGCATTTTGCCTGCGGCTCCCTTCAGATTCCGCCTGGCGACGGACACCCTTGCCGTTCAGCTAGCACTTCCCCTTGCCGGGTGTGCAGAGGACTTTCACCTCCAAGTCACTCAACTAACCACCACAGTCAGTCGAGCCGCGCTCGCGCGCGTCGCGCCATGCATGGCGCACCGAAAAAAAGGCGGGATGACTTTTCAGTCATCCCGCCCTGTCGAAGAACGGAACGGCATTGCTGCCGCCAAGTTCGCCTTACTATATACAGAACGTGTATGCCACCCAAGCTGAAGAAGCGGCTTTGGCCACCGGCACCATCGGCCTGTTCATGGGCACGGCGCATCACATCGAAGCACTACACTACTCTGTCATTGCGCGGAAAATTGCCGCGCGCCTCAATTTAATTCGGCGCCGATAATGCCAGCCACGCCGCAATGCAAAATATCACTGCGCCGTCTTTACGTGCAGCATCTCGAATAATGCAATAAAACAAACAAAGATAATCCGAGCATCCATATAATGGCGGACCCGATATTATCTTTTCAAATATAGAAAGAAATAAAACGCCAAAACTATCGACAATCAAGCACCAATATGGCGCGGCGCCGCACTACCATGATGCAAAAACCTAATATTGCACCATGATGGCGCTTACGTCTATCGTTCTCCGACTTAGTACAAAAAAACAACGTTTTTACTTCCATACCATACGTCTGAACCTACCCTGCAAGCCAGAAGGCATGCGGCCTGCAGGCCATCAACGACGCTGCACTGCAGCAAAGGGGATGTGCCGAACTGTGCCTTGTGTTGTTTTTTACATGCATTTCCACTATAAAAATTGACAGCCAAGCAGCTGCGATGGTTTCATTAACATCTTGAAATTTTGAATACTCAAAAACTTCAAAGACACCGTCCATGAGACGATCGATAAAATAATAGATATATATGGCCGGCCTTGCCAATACAAGGCGACGTCAGGCTACATATTCATATAGTGAGGAGTTTTGCAATGATGGTGGAAACAGGATTATCGCGGTCTATCCGTTTGATGTTTATCGGCAGCCTTGCGTTTGGCATGCAAGTGGCAAACGCACAAACCACTGGCGAAAGCATTCAAAGGGTCGAAGTGACCGGTTCGAGCATCAAACGCGCGGAAGCCGAAACCATTTCGGTCGTTCAAACGCTGACCCGCAAGGACATCGAACAAACAGGTAAAGCTTCGATCGCCGACGTCGTGCGCAGTATCTCCGCCGATAACAACGGCAGTATCAGTGGCTCCTTCACCAACGGTTTCGCCGGCAGCGCCTCGGGTGTTTCGCTGCGCGGTTTGAGCGTCAGCTCGACCCTCGTACTGATCAATGGCCGCCGCACGGCGCCTTACGGCTTCGGCGATGACGGCCAGCGCAGCTTCGTCGACTTGAACTCGATTCCCCTCGACGCCGTGGACCGCATCGACATCCTGAAAGACGGCGCTTCCGCCATTTATGGTTCCGATGCGATCGCCGGCGTGGTCAACATCATCTTGCGCCAGAACTATGTCGGCAAGACCATTTCGGCCAATGTCGGCCAGAGCGGCCACGGCGACGGCACCGTCACCAGCATCTCGGGCGCTATCGGCTTCGGCGACATGGACACCGACAAATTCAACGTCTTCGCCACCATCGATGCGAAAAAATCGGGCGAAATCAAGCAAAGCAGCCGCGACAAGTGGATCGGCCAGGCCGATGCCCGTCCATGGGGCGGCCGCGACCAGCGCGCTGGCGCCACGACCGGCGGCAACGGTGGCGGCAGCTCCTTCCTGGGCACCCTGCGTCCAATCTCGCCAAAACTTGGCAATGTAACCAACTTGCCGGGCTCGTGCGATCCGATCAACCTCGATCCAACCGGCGGCACTGCGGGCGATAACGCCGGCGGCGGCTGCCTGTGGGATCCGATTCAGTTCGCGACCATCCAGCCAAAGACCGAAAACGTCAACCTGTTCATGCGCGGTACCCTGGCGCTGGGCGCGAATGCGCAAGGCTACACGGAAGTGGGCATCTTCAAATCAAAGGCCGACACCTACACCACCCCGTCCGGCCTGACCGGCGCCGGCTTTGACCTGATCAACGCCCGCGTCAACAACACCAACAGTGGCACGGACCAACTGCTGATGCCAGCGGGCCACCCGGACAACATCCTAGGGGTCGCCGCTCGTCCACGCTGGGTCGATGCTTCGCGTCCACGCGTATCGAACCTCGAAACGACCGTCACCCGTGTCCTGGCCGGCGTCAAGGGTACGTACGCCAACTGGGATTACGATACGGGCCTGATGTACGCAGAAAGCAAAACCGACCGCACGCAAACGGGTTACTACCGTACCAGCGCCCTGCGCACGGCGCTGAACAACGGCACCTTCCGCATCGGCAAAGGCGTGGTCAACACCCCTGAAGTACTGGCACTGGTATCGCCTACGCTGCAAAACTCGGGCACGACGAAGAGCACCTCGCTGGACTTCAAGGCTACGCGCGAACTGTTCCAATTGCCAGGCGGCATGATGGGCATCGCTCTGGGAGCCGAATACCGCAAGGAAGAGACGAACAGCCAGGCAACGCCATACACCAATATCAACGATATCGTTGGCCTCGGCTATTCCGCTTCGCAAGGTTCGCGCAACGTCAAGGCCCTGTACGCCGAGATCGCCGCGCCAGTCATGAAAGAGCTGGAACTGCAATTCGCGCTGCGTACCGATGATTACTCGGATTATGGCCGCTCGACCACGCCAAAAGTTGGCTTCAAGTTCACGCCTGCCTCGGCCGTGGCCTTCCGCGGTACGTATGCGGAAGGTTTCCGTGCTCCAAGCGCCGCAGAAAACGGCAACAGCGCCGTGGCGGCGTTCACCAGCATCCCCAACGATCCCGTGCGTTGCGCTGTCACGGGTTTGCCAGTGGATTGTACTTTGTCGCAACAAGTTGGCGCGATCACGATCGGCAACAAAAACATCAAGCCAGAAACATCGAAGAGCTATAGCCTGGGTATGGTGCTTGAGCCGATCAAGAACATCAGTCTGTCGATCGACTGGTGGAAAATCGTCCGCGAGGGCGAAATCAACGGTTCCGATCCTGGTGCCGTGGTTGCCAACCCAGCTGGTTACCCGGATGCGGAAATCGTTCGCGGCGAACCAACGAGCAACTTCCCGGGCCTCGTTGGTCCTATCCTGATGATCAAGGCGCCTTACCTGAACGCGGGTCAAACCAAGACCTCGGGTATCGACCTGGATCTGCGCGGCAAGTACAACGCAGGAGAATACGGCCGCTTCAACTCGGGCGTGACGGTTACGTACATGAAAGAGTTCACCCGCACCAACGCCGACGGCACGGTACTGAAATTTGCCGGCACCCACGGTGACGTCAACCTGTCCGGCAACGGTGGCACGCCGAAGACTAAAGTCCGCCTGACCCTGGGCTGGGATCAAGGTCCGGTCAACGTCACGGCGAACATGAACTACGTCAGCAGCATCAGCAACAAGAACGATGTTGACGGCGAGTGCCTGGACTCCGATGCGGACCACGTGCCATATAAAAACTGCCGTATCGCTTCGTTCACGACCACGGATCTGTTTGCCAAGTGGAGTGTCACGAAACAATGGGAACTCACCGCGTCGATCACCAACTTGTTCGACAAGATGGCACCGCTGGACGTGCAGACCTACGGCCGCATCAACTACAACCCATCGCTGCACCAGTCGGGCGCTGTGGGCCGTTACTTCACGCTGGGCGGCCGCTACACGTTCTAATCGCCAGGCAAGATATCACCGTTAGTTAGCAAGATAAATCCGGCGGCCATGCAGTGGTCGCCGGATTTTTTCTTTTTGCAGTACCTTTTCTTTCCTACCGCGCCAAGGCGCCACCTTCCCGGCAGATGGCCCGCAACTGGACATGCGGGTAAAATACCGCCCTGATGCCCTCACGCGGCATAACACACTCTCCGCTAGATACGGAGCCCGGCAATTTTTAAGACTACACACCATGTTGCGACTCAACGAAGTAAAACTCCCCCTCGAACACGACGAAGCGGCCCTGCCCGCCGCCATCCTGGCACGCCTGGGCATCGCCGCCGCCGACCTGCTCGGCTTTACCGTCTTCAAGCGCAGCTATGACGCGCGCAAGCGCAGCGCCGTGGTGTTGATTTACTCGCTGCATGTTGACGTCAGGAATGAAGCGGCCGTGCTGGCGCGCCTGCAGCACGATGTGCACCTGATGCCCGCGCCCGATACCGACTACAAATTCGTCGCCGGCGGCGAACAGCTGGCCGGCCACAGCACTGAGCCGCGTCCCATCGTCATCGGCACGGGCCCCTGCGGCCTGTTCGTGGCGCTGATCCTGGCGCAGATGGGCTTGCGCCCCCTCATCCTGGAACGCGGCAAGCAGGTGCGCGAACGCACGGTCGACACCTTCGGCTTCTGGCGCAAGCGCGAGCTCAATCCCGAGTCGAACGTGCAGTTCGGCGAAGGCGGCGCCGGCACCTTCTCCGACGGCAAGCTGTACAGCCAGATCAAGGATCCCAAGCACTACGGCCGCAAGGTGCTGACGGAATTCGTCAAGGCGGGCGCGCCCGAAGAAATCATGTATGTGAGCAAGCCGCACATCGGCACCTTCCGCCTGGTCAAGATGGTGGAAGAAATGCGCGCAAACATCGAGCAGCTGGGCGGCGAATACCGTTTCAGCAGCAAAGTGGTCGATCTCGACATCGTGCCCGGTGCGGACGGCGGCCAGGTGCGTGGCGTGGTGCTGGACAATGGCGAAACCATCGCCAGCAACCACGTCGTGCTGGCCATCGGCCACAGCGCGCGCGACACCTTCGAAATGCTGCACCGCCGCGGCGTGTACATCGAAGCGAAACCGTTTTCGATCGGTTTCCGCGTGGAACACCCGCAATCCTTGATCGACAGCTGCCGCTTCGGCCCCAGCGCCGGCCACCCGATCCTGGGTGCGGCCGACTACAAGCTGGTGCACCACGCCAGCAATGGCCGTTCCGTCTACAGCTTCTGCATGTGTCCGGGCGGCACGGTGGTGGCGGCCGCCTCGGAACCGGGCCGCCTGGTGACGAACGGCATGAGCCAGTATTCGCGCAACGAGCGCAACGCCAACAGCGCCATCGTCGTCGGCATCACGCCGGCCGACTATCCGGGCGACCCGCTGGCCGGCATCGCCCTGCAACGCGAACTGGAAGAGCGCGCGTTTGCCCTGGGCGGCGGCAATTACGATGCCCCGGGCCAATTGGTGGGCGACTTCGTGGCCGGCCGCGCCTCGACCGAATTTGGCAGCGTGGTGCCATCGTACAAGCCGGCCGTGCACTTGACGGATCTGGCGCCATCCTTGCCCGAGTACGCCATCACGGCCCTGCGCGAAGCGTTCCCGGCGTTCAACAAGCAGATCAAGGGCTATTACAAGGCCGACGCCGTGCTGACGGGCGTGGAAACGCGCACCTCGTCGCCGATCCGCATCAAGCGCCGCGACGACAACCTGCAAAGCCTGAACACGCGGGGCCTGTTCCCCGCAGGCGAAGGCGCCGGCTATGCGGGCGGCATCCTGTCGGCGGCCGTCGATGGCATCAAGGTGGCAGAGGCGGTGGCGCTGTCGATGGCGGCACGCGGAAAATAAGCAACGACTGCCGTGCCGCACGGCCAGGCAAAAAAACGCCCGGGTTTTCACCCGGGCGTTTTAGCTTTCAGCCTGCAACAGACTTAGAACGTATAGCTGCCGCGCAGATACACGGTACGGCCAATGGCGTCCGCGTAGCGTGGATCATAGCCAGCCTGGAAGGTGTTGGTTTGATAGCTCAGTGGCGGTTCGCGGTCGAACAGATTGCGCACACCGGCGGTCAGGGTCACGTTCTTGGTGGCGGCAACCGTACCGAAAGCGTCAAAGGTGGTATAGGACGCCACTTTGTTCTCTTCATCCTGATCCAGGTAGCCAGACTTGTAATGACCCGACATGCCGGCACTAAAGATACCGCTGTTCCAGTTCACGCTCGCCGTATGCTGCCAGCGGAAGATCGGACCGGAGCCGGAGAAGACACCCACATTCTGTTTCCATTTACCGCCTTCGGCACTTTGATAATCGTACTTGTTGACGTAAGTGCTGTTGGTGATCAGGGCGAAAGTGCCGAAGTCGCTGGTGCGCAAACGGTAGTTGACGCTCAAGTCGAGGCCGCGGGTCTTCACGCCACCCAGGTTCTGGGTACGCAGGTCGACATAGCCGCAAGTGGCCGGATTCGGACATTGTGAACCGTCGGTAGCCAGGTTGCCGTTCGCCGTGCGGTGGTACACGGCAGCGTAGGTAACCGGGTCGCCAAACACATCGTCTTCCTGCAGGGCACCGATCGAATGATCGAGCTTGATATCCCAGTAATCGATGCCGATGCTCAGGTTGGCGACCGGTTCAAATACGACACCCACAGTAATGTTGCGCGACTCTTCAGGCGACAGCTTTTTATTGCCTCCAAACAATGCCTGGAATTGCTGTTCGCAATTCGTTGCCTTTGGCTTGCCAGGCAATGGGGTACCATTCGGGCAATTAACTGGGTCGTCACGCTGGCTGGTATTGGTGTACGTTTGCGAAGAATTGATCTCATACAGCGATGGCGCGCGGAAACCGGTCGAATACGAACCGCGGAACAGCACTTCTTTTGTCGGCTGGAAACGGAACGCCACTTTCGGGTTGGTCGTATTGCCGAAATCGCTGTAACGGTCATAGCGCACGGCGGCAGTCACGTCCAGTGTCTTGAGGATAGGCACGTTCAACTCGGCATACACGGCTTGCGTGGTGCGCGAACCTTCATCATGCGTGTTCGGATCAATACCGGTACTGGCAACGACCTTGGCAGCATATTCCGAATTGGCAGTGCTGAGGAATTTTTCATGTCCCACTTGCGCACCCACGGCCAGAGCGGCAGCGCGGCCAGCGCCCAGCCAGTCGCCCAGCTCCCGGCTTGCATTGAAGTCGGCGACCTTGGTCGTGCCCTTGGCGTTGCGAACGTTGCCGTTCAATGCCGCACTTTCGATCAAGGCCATGCCGGCCGCATCTTGCTCGCCGTATGGATTGATGATGCCGTTCAAGACACCCTTCGTGATAATGCCACCATCGCTGTAGCCCATCAAATTCACAGCGACCTTGTTTTCATTAAAGGTCAGCGCCGCGTTGTAATCCCAGCCAGCGAGGTTGCCGTTCAAGCCAGCGACGAAACGCTGTTGCTTGTTGATATTTTCATCAGCGCGCGAACCGTTCGGCAAATCGCGCCATTTGACGTTCACGAAGCCAGGATTGACACCGGCAGGCATGAAGTTGGGATCGACGTAGTTGGCATCGAGCGGAATATTCGGCGTGAAATTGCCATTGCCCGGGTAGTACGGATTCGGCGAACCATCGAGACGCGTACGGTTCTGGCGAAGGCCACCATACGGCACAGGGGCGATTGCGCTGTAGACCTTGCTTTCGCTGTTCAGGTATTCAAGGCTTATCTCGTGATTCGCGTTCAGCTTCAAGACGCCTTTGAGCAAGCCGGTCGTGCGCTTGCTTTTCGGTACATAGTCCACGAAGTTCGAGGTCGACATATTGCAGCTGAGACCATCGCCACCAGGTACCAGGAAGGTGCCCGCAGCGCAACTAGGCGCGGTCGGATTGCCGGTCAGGTCATCCTGATAGTAATTGGCGGGACTGGTGGTAGGCGAAATGCCACCTGGATAGCGCTTGTTGTAATTGCGCTGGGTACCGGTAACGGCACGCTGGCTCTGGGTATCGAGCATACCGAAAATATTGAAGCCATCCTTATCCAGGTCGCCATAGCCGAAACCGACATTCGCATTCTTGGAGAAGCCCCCCGATTGTTCCGGCATATCGCCACCGATGCTGACGATGCCCCCCTGGAAGTCCTTGCGCGTGATGAAGTTAATCACGCCACCGACGGCATCGCTGCCGTACAGCGACGACGCCCCATCGCGCAACACTTCGACGCGTTCGAGCGCGGCAAACGGGATCATATTCAAGTCGGGCGCCGAGCTGTCGAGCGCATTGTTGGCCATGCGCCGGCCGTTGAGCAAGACGAGGGTCTTGTTTGCGCCAATACCGCGCAAATCGGCGAACGACGCGCCGCCAGTACCCAAGCCAACGACTTGGCTGGTGCCTTGCGATGCCTGCGAGGCGCTCAGGTTCGACATGACTTGCTCGATGGTGGTAATGCCCTGTTTTTTCAGGTCATCCATTTTCATGATGGTGATCGGTACCGAGGTTTCACCATCGATCCGTTTAATGGCGGAGCCGGTGACTTCGACACGCTGCATGGGTGCATCGCTCTGTTGTGCCAGGGCTGGCTGGGCCAGCATGGTCAGGCCAGCGACGACGGCGCTACCCGTAAACATCAAACGCAAAGAACGAGACAAGACTGTTTCCATCATCATTGCAAACTCCCCTTGATATAGTTTTTTATTGCATTTTTATCATGTGAACTCGGCGCCACCGAACTGCGGATGCGGCGCTCTGTGCAGGGCGGCTATGTGCTCATTAACATTCTTTATCGTTATGAAAACCGCACCCTGGCCTCCGCAAAAGGGCTGCCCGAATTTAATGAATGATGCATAGCCGCCATGCCACTACCGGTCAAAGGCCCCGTTGCCGTTGGCAAACTGAACCTTAATGAAACATCAAAACACGCGGAATTGGAAGGTGTCAACGATGCACTGAGCGCAGGAATAAAAAACAACAATTTCTAATTCAGTAATACTGTTTTGCACAATGATGGTGTACGGTATGCACCAGGAATCAGCGTCGCTGCACTATGTCAGTGAGGTTTTTTCACGCCTGCCGGGAGGCCAGCGGCAGCCTGATCTGTATATGACAGCCGGGACTGCTGTCGATGGCGCACACCTGGCCGCCCAGTTGCTGCACGATGGTGTAGACGATGTGCATGCCCAGGCCGGAGCCGCCCTGGCCCCGCTTGGTGGTGAAAAACGGTTCAAACATGTGTTCGCGCACGGCCGGCGCCAGGCCGATGCCGTCGTCGGAAAAATCCAGCAGCAGCCAGCGCGCGGCCGCGTCGGTGTCGTCCGCCTCGATGCGCGCGCGTATCGTGATGCGCCCCGGCCCGCCCTGCGGATAACCGTGGCGGGCGCTGTTCATCAGCAGGTTCGAGATAATTTGCGACAGCTTGCCGGCCGCCAGACGCACCTGGCAATCGGGCGCGATGTCGAGTTCCACGCCCAGCGCCGCCTTGCGCAGTTCCGGGCTGTGCGCCGATACCAGGCCGTGCACATAGTCGTGCAGTGCCAGGTCGGCCACGTATTCGCTGACCTGGTCCACGGCCAGCTGCTTGAAATTGCCGATCAGGTCAGCGGCGCGCGCCAGGTTGCGCTCGATCAGGGCCGCCGCGCCTTTCAGCGATGCGGCAATGTCGACCAGTTCGGCACGGCTGACCTTGGCGCCGCCCAACAGCTGCACCAGCTGGTCGGCATAGCTGCCCATGCTCGAGGCCGCCGTCAGCGCCACGCCGATGGGCGTGTTGACCTCATGCGAGACACCGGCCACCAGCGAGCCGAGGGCTGCCATCTGCTCCTGCTCGATCAGGTTGGCTTGCGCCGCCAACAGTGATTCAGTACGCACGCGCACGATTTCTTCCAGCTGCTGCGTGCGCTCCTGGTGCTGCAGCTCGGCCGCGCTGCGGGCCGAGAAGATCGACAGCAGCAACAGCGCCAGCAAGCGCTTGTTTTCATCGATGGGCCGCGTGTCGATGGCCGACAGGATGCCCAGGGTCTTGCCGTCGGTATCGATCAGCGGCATGCCAACATAGCTTTCCGCCTGCATGTCGACAAGGAGACTATCGAATGGAAAGCGACGCTGGATATCGCTGCCATGAAAACACATGCTCTGACAGGTCACGTCCTGGCAAGGCGTGTGCTGCAAGCTGTATTCGATATTCGGCTGGTAGCCGTCGCCGCCCCACAGGGCCAGGGTGCGGATGCCTTCGCTACCATCGTCCAGGCGCACCAGGCGCCCGGCGATCACATAGTGCACGTCGAGCGCTTCGGCCAGGTCCTTGACGAGAATGCGCAGGAAGTCGTCGCCACGGGCGTGCGCCGTCGAGGCGGTAATCGAGCGCAGGGCCGCTTCCGCCAGGGTGCGCCGCTGCTCGGGATCGAACAGGGGTTCTTGCGAATTCACATCAAACAACGGAATACTCATGAATGCTCCTGCACGGCACCGGAAACGCAAGCACACCTGCCGGCGCGGCGACTCTCAGCCATGATCCACCCCAGCGGACCTGCCGCGATTGTACCCCTGCCTATTGTTTAATAATACAGATACACAGGAATTTTTTACAGCCAGCCGGAACGCTTGAACAAGTAATACATATAACCGCAGACACAGCTCATCACTGCCACGGCGGCCGGATAGCCATAATGCCAATCCAGCTCCGGCATGAACTTGAAGTTCATGCCCCAGATGCCGGCAAACGCCGTAAACACGGCGAAAATAGCGGCCCAGGCCGCCAGTTGCTTGTTCACTTCGCTCTCGTCGATGGCCACCATCGACAGATTCACCTGGATCGCCGTGCTGATGGTGTCGCGGATGGTGTCGAGCGTGCCATTGATGCGTGCCAGGTGGTCGTGCACGTCGCGGAAATACTCCTGGGTATCGTGGCATAGCGGTGGCACGCGCCCGCCGTGCAGCTTGCCCACCGCTTCCATCAGGGGCGCCACCACGTGGCGCAAAACCATGACCTTGCGTTTCAACTGGTACAGCCGTTCGATATTGTCGCGCTCGGTACCCCGGTCGAAGATGCGGTCCTCGATCAGTTCCAGCTCCGATTCGAGGGCGTCGAGCACGGGAAAGTAGCGGTCGACGACGGCGTCCATCAACGCGTACAGCACGAAGGCCGAGCCCTGGCGCAGCAAGTGCGGTTCGCGCTCGGCGCGCGCGCGCACGCCGAGGAAACCTTGCGAACTGTTGCTGCGCGACGAAAGCACGTAATTGGCGCCAACAAAAATGTCGACTTCGCCCAGCACCAGCTCATTTTCAACCATTTCCACGGTTTTCACGACGGCAAACAGGGAGTCGCCATATTCCTCGATCTTCGGACGCTGGTGGCCCCGCTGCGCATCCTCGACGGCCAATTCATGCAGACAAAACTCGTGCTGCATCTGTTTCAGCTCAGCCGGCGTGGCGTCGAGCAGGGCGACCCAGACGAAGCAATCGGGCCGCTCGACGTAATCGCTGATGTCGTCAATCGGCAAGTCGGCCAGTTTTTTGCCATCCTGGTAGGCCACGCAGTTTATGAGCATGCTATTCCACAGTTCAAGTTAACACCGGACGAAACAGTCCGGCAGGCGCCAGCTTACCTTATCGCCTGCTGTGTGTGTTGTGGCGTGCATGGGACACCGGGAGGGGGAGCGGACGGGGCACGGCCCCGTCCGGACGGCAATCAGTCGTCCTTGGCGCCGTCGATGCCCAGTTCGGAGATCTTGCGGGTGATGGTGTTGCGGCCAATGCCCAGGCGCACGGCGGCGTCATTCTTGCGCCCGTGCGTATGCTTGAGCGCCGTCTTGATCAGGGCCGACTCGAATTGCCGCCCCAGCACGGCCATGACTTCCTGCTGCCCCGCGCCCAGCATGCCGGCCGCCTGCAATTCCAGTAAGCCAATCCAGCCCGGCGGCGCGCCGCTGGCGGGCGTGGCGGCCTCGAACACCTGCCCGCCGTGCGGCTGGGCAACGGCCGCCGGCGCCGCCTCGCCCGCCGCCGCAGTGGCCCCGCCATCGCCCTGCCCCTGCGTCAATTCCAGCGGCAAGTCCTTGATTTCCACCGTCTGGCCCGGCGCCATGACAGTGATCCAGTTGCACAGGTTTTCCAGCTGGCGCACATTGCCGGGCAAATCGAGGCTGCTGAGAAACTGCATCGTCGGTTCGCTCATGCGCTTGGCTTCCACGCCCAACTGGCGCGCGCTTTGCACCAGAAAGTGGCGCACCAGGATGGGGATATCCTCGCGCCGCTCCCGCAAACTGGGCAGGCGCAGGCGGATCACGTTCAGGCGGTGATACAAGTCTTCGCGGAACAGGCCGTCGCGCACGCGCTGCTCGAGGTTCTGGTGCGTGGCCGTAATCACGCGCACGTTCGCCTTCATCGGCTGATGCCCGCCGACGCGATAGAAATGGCCGTCGGACAGCACGCGCAGCAAGCGCGTCTGCAGGTCGAACGGCATGTCGCCGATTTCATCAAGGAACAAAGTGCCGTTCTCGGCCTGCTCGAAGCGGCCCCGGCGCGTCGTCTGCGCGCCCGTAAACGCCCCCCGTTCATGGCCGAACAGTTCCGACTCCAGCAAATCCTTCGGGATCGCCGCCGTGTTCAGGGCGATGAACGGCTGCGCCGCGCGCGGGCTGTGCTTGTGCAGCGCGCGCGCCACGAGTTCCTTGCCGGAACCGGATTCGCCCGTGATGAGCACCGTCACGTTCGATTGCGACAGGCGGCCGATGGCGCGGAAGACTTCCTGCATGGCAGGCGCCTGGCCGAGGATTTCCGGCGTTTCCGACGGTCCCGACTCGACGCTCGTCTCGCGCAGGCTTTCTTCCAGCGCGCGGCGGATCAACTCGACAGCCTTGTCGATGTCAAACGGCTTGGCCAGGTATTCAAAGGCGCCGCCCTGGAAAGCCGCGACGGCCGAATCGAGGTCGGAAAAGGCGGTAATAATGATGACCGGCAGGCCAGGAAAACGCGACTTGACCGTCTGCAGCAATTCCAGGCCGGAGGCGCCCGGCATGCGGATATCGGACACGAGCACTTGCGGCGTGTCAAATTCCAGTGCGGCGATGGCGTCGCGCGCATTGGCAAAACTCTTGGTGGCGAGATTTTCCCGCGCCAGGGCTTTTTCCAGCACCCAGCGGATTGATTCGTCGTCGTCAACTATCCAGATTGGCTTCATTAGTGTGTGCGTCCCGCAATGGATTTCATGGGTGGGATACTGCCTCGCTTATGGCAAGGGGAGAACGATCCTGAAATCGGTGTATCCAGGCCGGCTTTCGCACTCGATCACGCCCAGGTGCTGTTGCACGAAGGTTTGCGCCAAGGTCAGTCCCAGCCCGCTGCCGCCTTCCCTGCCCGACACCAGCGGGTAGAAAATCCGGTCGCGGATCTGGGGTGCGATGCCCGGTCCATTGTCAATGATATGCAAGTCTAATGCCAGGCCGTAACGGACCTTGGCCAGGGTCACCTGGCGCGCCACGCGGGTCTTGAAAATCAGCTCCGCATCGCCCGCCTCGATGCGCTCGGCCAGCGCCTGCGCCGCGTTGTGCGCGATGTTGAGCACGGTCTGTATCAATTGTTCCTTGTCGCCGCGAAATTCGGGGATCGACGCGTCATAATCGCGCGAAATGGTCAGACCACTGGGAAACTCGGCCAGGATCAGGCTGCGCACCCGCTCGCACACCTCGTGGATATTCACGTCGCCCACGATATGCGGGCGGCGGTGCGGCGCCAGCAGGCGGTCGACCAGGGTCTGCAGCCGGTCCGCCTCCTTGATGATGACTTGCGTGTATTCGCGCAGCTCGCTCAGGTGCAGGGCCGGCAATTCCAGCTCCAGCAACTGGGCCGCGCCGCGGATGCCGCCCAGCGGGTTCTTGATTTCATGCGCCAGGTTACGGATCAGCTCCTTGTTGACCTGGCTCTGGTCGAGGATGCGCTCCTCGCGGTCGAGCTTTAACTGCTGCACGTTTTCGCGCAGCTCGATCAGCACGCCGTCGCGCGGCGCGTCGAGCGCGCTGACGATGCTGTGCACGCGCAGCGGCTCGCGCCCCAGGCGCTCCAGGCTCAGGTCCTGGCGCAAGTCGGAAAACTTGTGTTCGAGCGCCTGCGCGCAAATGCCGGCCAGCTCCTCGGGATTGAGGAACAGGGCCGTCAGCTTTTGCCGCGACAGGGCTTTCAATGAGCTTTCCAGCAGGTTTTCCGCCGCCGCGTTGGCATAGCCGATGCGCCCGTCGCCGTCGAGCAGGATCACGGCCGAGGCCAGCAGATCAAGGCCGGCCAGGTGGGCCGGACGGCTGGAGTGGTTGTCTAGTGTCATGTGCTTTACCGAATATTCGCGATCTCGCGTTTCAGGGCCTCGACGTTCTGCTGTGTCCGGCCAATGTTGTCCTTCAACTGCGCCACCCGTTCCTGGTATTTCGCATAGTTGCGCTCATTGCCCTGGCGCTCGGGCTGGCCGCCGTTCAATTCCAGGCGCTGCGCCGCCAGCTTCTGCTCTTCGCTGCGCAATTCGTCCTGCAGGATCTGGCGCCGGTCCAGGTCGCGCGCGCGCTGCTCGGCGCCATCGACCCTGGGAAACGCGCCGGCGGCAGGCGCCGCCGTGGCCGCCGCCTGCACGGTGGGCCGCGCGCCAGCCAGCGGCGCCGTCTTGCGCGGCGGCTCCGTCATGGCGCCCGGCAGATCGAGCAACTGGCAATGCTTGCCAGCACTCCTGTCCGTGTACGTCTTGTGTCCCTGTGCATCGGCGCAGACATACAGCTGCCCGTGCGCCTGGGCCGCCGCGCCCAGCAATCCTGCCATCAGCGCCATTCTGTAATGCTTGGTCAATCTTCACTCCTGTCGGCACATGCCGCATCGTTCCTGGGCCGACTATACAACACCGCACGATCACCACCTTGGCGTACTGCATAAAAAAACGCGGGCAAGACCATCGCCTCACCCGCGTTCTTATTCACTACCGGCACGTTGCCGGCGTGGCGCCATTACAGCGAGTAGTACATGTCGAACTCAGCAGGATGCGTGGTCATGCGCATGCGCTGTACGTCCTGCATTTTCAGTTCCAGGTAAGCGTCGATCATCGAATCGCTGAACACGCCGCCACGGGTCAGGAACTCGCGGTCCTTGTCCAGGGCTTCCAGTGCTTCTTCCAGCGAAGCGCACACGGTCGGGATCAGTGCGTCTTCTTCTGGCGGCAGATGGTACAGATCTTTCGAGGCGGCTTCGCCCGGATGGATCTTGTTGGCAACGCCGTCCAGGCCAGCCATCAGCAGTGCGGCGAAGCACAGGTACGGGTTCGCCAGTGGATCCGGGAAGCGCGCTTCGACGCGGCGGCCTTTTGGATTGGCCACGTGCGGGATGCGGATCGAGGCGGAACGGTTTTTCGCCGAGTACGCCAGTTTCACTGGAGCTTCGTAGCCTGGTACCAGACGCTTGTACGAGTTGGTGCCAGGGTTGGTGATCGCGTTCAGTGCCTTGGCGTGCTTGATGATGCCGCCGATGTAGTACAGGGCGAAATCGGACAGGCCGGCATAGCCGTCGCCGGCGAACAGGTTTTTGCCATCTTTCCATACGGATTGATGCACGTGCATGCCCGAACCGTTGTCGCCAACGATAGGTTTCGGCATGAAGGTGGCGGTCTTGCCATAGCTGTGCGCCACGTTCCACACCACGTATTTCAGGTTTTGCGTCCAGTCGGCGCGCTCGACCAGGGTCGAGAACTTGGTGCCGATTTCATTCTGACCGGCGCCGGCCACTTCGTGATGATGTACCTCAACCGGGATGCCCAGCGATTCCAGGATCAGGCACATTTCCGAACGCATGTCCTGGAAGCTGTCCACTGGTGGCACCGGGAAGTAGCCGCCCTTGACGGTAGGACGGTGGCCGCTGTTGCCGCCTTCGATGTCCTTGCCGGTCGACCACGAACCTTCGTCCGAACCGATCTTGACGAAGCAGCCCGACATGTCGATCTTCCAGCGCACGCTGTCGAAGATGAAGAATTCTGGCTCAGGGCCGAAGTAGGCGGTGTCGCCCATGCCCGACGATTTCAGGTAGGCTTCGGCGCGTTTCGCGATCGAGCGCGGGTCGCGGTCGTAGCCCTTGCCGTCCGACGGTTCGATCACGTCGCACTGCATGAACAGGGTCGTTTCTTCCATGAACGGGTCGATATTGGCCGTGTTTGGATCCGGCAGCAAGATCATGTCGGACGCTTCGATGCCTTTCCAGCCAGCGATCGAAGAACCGTCAAAGGCGTGGCCCGACTCAAATTTGTCCATGTCGAAGTGCGACACGGGAACCGTCACGTGCTGCTCTTTACCACGGGTATCAGCAAAGCGGAAATCAACGAATTTGACTTCGTTTTCTTCTACCATCTTCAAGACTTCTGCGGCTGTCATTGCCATGCGTATCTCCTAAATGAATGTGGGGTGAGCCGACCTTAATGCGTCTGGGCTGATGAAGCGAAGCAAACATTGCGTGCCACCAAAACTCATAAGGATCATAGCAGATTCCATGCCAGCTTCTGAACGGACGTGGCCGCCAAGGTCAAAACCCGGCCATCCCTGTGAAAGTTTTCCTGCCCACGATTTTTACGCGCGTTTGCGTCACATCAGGAATGCACTATGCAAGTGCAAAAAACGAATAACGCACCATTATCGTGCATTCCGTGTGAATTTCTGAAAAATGCCTCGTTGTGGTGCATCGACCGTGCACCAAGTATTCCCGTTTGCGGGGCGCGGACGGCGCACTATAATCGACCACACCTTTTCACTTTCATCGAGGACGCCATGACCACCGCCGCCGACATCCTGACCACCGCCCGCAGCCGGGCCAATGAAGGTACGCCATATGCCGGCGCCGTCACGCCGCAGGAAGCATATGCCTTGCTGCAACTCGATGCTGCCGCCAAGCTCATCGACGTGCGCACGAATGCCGAGCGCGACTGGGTCGGCCGGGTCGACATCGCCGATACCCAGCATGGCGCGGTGCAGTGGGCCACCTATCCGGGTGGCGTGCCGAATCCCGATTTCCTTGCGCAACTGGCGGCCCAGGCCGGCAAGGATGAAGTGCTGCTGTTCCTGTGCCGCTCCGGCGTGCGTTCACGCCATGCCGCCAAGCTGGCGACCGAGCACGGCTACATGAACTGCTTCGACATCCTCGAAGGGTTTGAGGGCGACAAGGACGCGGACGGCCACCGCAAGCAGATCAGCGGCTGGTGCAAGGCGGGCCTGCCGTGGCTGGGCGCCTGACGCTGGGTGCCTGACTATCTGAACCGTGTTTGATCTGGCGGGCCATGCTGCGGCCCGCCATCGGCTACAACCATCCATGCGCGCCCGACTTTCTCAAGAGCGGCGCCGACTCTCCTTGTAAGTATGTACCTTATATAGTACAACGTAGAGGTGCGTCATGGATGCTTCCGGCTTGCCGCAGATTACCCTGCTGTTCTATGCGAACGGCAATGGCGGCGAACCCGTGCGCGACTGGCTCAAGTCCGTGCCCATCGAAGAGCGCCATGCGATCGGGCAGGACTTGATGCATGCGCAATGGCGCTGGCCCGTGGACATGCCCCTGTGCCGCCACCTGGGGCAAGGCTTGTCGGAAGTGCGCAGCAGCTTGCCCGGCAACCGCATCGCTCGCGTGCTGATCTGCCATCACGGCGATTGCCTGGTGGCGCTGCACGGCTTTATCAAGAAAACCCGCGCCACGCCGGACGACCACCTGGCGCTGGCCCGCAAACTCAACAAGGAACTGCCATGAATGCCACCGCTCCCCATCTTGGCAGCAGTCTCGACGACTTCCTCAAGGAAGAAGGCATCTTCGAGCACACGCAAACCCGCGCCATCAAGGAAGTGATCGCCTGTCAACTGATGCAGGCGATGCAGGAACAAGCGCTATCGAAAACGCGCATGGCGGCCCTGCTGCAGACGAGCCGCTCGCAGCTCGACCGCCTGCTCGACCCCGGCAGCGACGTGACGCTCTCCACCCTGGAGCGGGCCGCCGCACTGGTCGGGCGCAAGCTGTCGGTCACCCTCGTTTAAGCGCTCAGGCCGGCTCGCCCGCTTCAAGGGCCGGATGCTCGCCCATCAGTGTCAGGATGCGCTTGCGCACGAAATTGATGTGGCTGCGCAAACCATACAGGCCATCGGCAAACGACAGGGGAATCGAGATCTGGTTGACCATTTCCTCGATCTGATCCAGCCGTTGCAATTGCGCCGCATACACTTGCGCGCGCTGCTCTTCCGGTACGTCTTCCAGCGCCTGCTCTACCGTGCGCAGCTGGCCGTACCAGCGGTACACGCGCGAGCGGATGCGCCATACGTACAGGGGCGGCACCACGCGCGACAGCGGCAGGATCAAGGCGCCCAAGGCCACCACCAGCACCCACATGCGGTCAAAGAAATTGGCCAGCCAGAAACTCATGTAGCGCTGCAGCACGGGCGCGCCATCCTTGTAGAATTTCAGCGCTTCGGGCGCGACGGGAATTTCCGTGTAGCGCGCGGATGGGAACTGCCCCTGCTGCTGGAACCAGCCCGTGCCCCCATGGATGCCGGCCGCCGCCTGCACGAACAGGTCGACCAGGGCGGGATGCAAGTCTTCGCGCGCGACTAGGGTGGCGGTCGGCGCGATCAGGTGATAATCCTGCGCGGGAATGTTACGCCCCAGGTCGACTATGCCGCGCGGCAAGACGACATGCGTGAGGAAAGGCAGGCGCCGCGTGTACGCTTCCGCTTGCGAAAAGTCAAACAGCTTGATGCCCGGCGTTTGCAGCAGCATCTGGATCAGCGGCGCTTCCGGCGCCGAGCTGAACACGAGACCGTCGATGCGCCCTTCCAGCAGCTCCACCGTGGCGGGCGTGTTTTGCAAGTCGCTCACCGTCAATTCCTTGGCTTCGACGCCATTCACGGACAGTAACTGCCGGAACAGGCCGGGCACGCCCGTGCCTTCCGGCCCCAGGTTGATCTTCATGCCCTTCAATTGCGTCAGTTCCGTCACCGCCTTGTCTTCGCGCAGGAACAGCCACACGGGTTCCGTAAACAGGCTGCCCAGGGAAATCAAGCCATGCCGCTCGGCATCGTCGTGTTCCGTCGAGCCGCTTTGCACGAAGGCGATATCGGTCGTGCCGTTATTGAGGCGCTGCAGGTTTTCCTGCGAGCCCAGCGACGGCTGCAAGGTCACCTTGATGCCGTGCCTGGCCAGGGTGGCCGCGTATTTCTTGCCGAACTCTTCATAGGCGCTATTGTCCTGCCCCGTCGACAGGCTCACCTGGCGTGGCGGCGCCGGGTCGACCAGCCAGTACGCGAGCGCGCAAAACGCGCCGACCAGCAGCAGGGTAGGACCGGCGGTGGCGAGGAAGTCGCGCACGGAAAAGCGGCTGAACGCGAGGATTTTGGACATGTGGTGGCGCATAGGTTTCATGGGTGGCTACGATGCCAAGAAAACCCCAACTATGCAAGGCACTTTCACGTGCGCGGCCTGACCAAATCCGCTACAGTGCTGGATCGACCACTTGCCTATGGAGCCCCTGCATGCTGAAAATTCTTGGAAAAGCTGCCTCGATCAATGTCCGCAAAGTCCTGTGGACCTGCGAGGAACTCGACCTGCCGTATGAACGCGAAGACTGGGGCAGCGGCTTTCGCAGCACGGATGACCCTGCCTTCCTGGCCTTGAACCCGAACGCCATGGTGCCCGTGCTGCTCGATGGCGACCTGGTGCTGTGGGAATCGAACACCATTTGCCGCTACCTGTGCGCGCAGGCGGGCCGCGACGACTTGCTGCCAAGTACGCCCCGCGCCCGCGCGGAAGTGGAAAAATGGATGGACTGGCAGATGGGCGACCTCAACAACAGTTGGCGCTACGCCTTCATGTCGCTGGTGCGCCACAGCCCGGCCCACCAGGATGCGGCGCAACTGGCGGCCGGTATCGCCGGTTGGAACAAGATGATGGGCGTGCTGGAACAACAGTTGCAGCGCACGGGCGCCTACGTCTGCGGCGAAGCCTTCAGCCTGGCGGATATCGTGCTGGGCCTGTCCGTCAAACGCTGGCTGATGGCGCCGATGCAGCGCCCCGACTATCCTGCCATCGCCGCGTATCATGCGCGCCTGGAAGATAAAACGGCCGTGTTTGCCGGCTAGAAAAAAGCCGGTGTGACACCGGCATTTTGCTACCACTGCCTGCTGACTGCTAATTCGTGCACTGCCTGGCCACGCCCTCGGCCGGCGCGGGCGCCTCGATCAGCGGCATCAGGCTTGGCGCCAGGGACACCAGCAATTGCACCGGCAAGGCGCTGGTGAAATCGTAGTTCTTCGATTCCGGCCCCCGCACATACGCCGTCATGCTGCCGTAGAAGCGCTCACCAATATTGAACACGAACGTGGCCGAACGGTTCACATAGCGCGACTCGATCAAACGGCCACCGGCGCCGTACACGTCGAAGCGCTGGTCGCCCGTGCCCGTCTTGCCGCCCATCGGGATCGGCACGCCATCGGCGCCGACGAACGCCGTCTTTGCGCGTTTCGCCGTGCCGTCCGACACCACTTCGCCGATGGCCTTGGCGACGGCGCGTGCCACGTCTGGCGACAACACTTGTTCCGCCTCCACCTTGCTGCCCCGCTTGACCATGGTGTCATACAGCGTGTTGGCGGCGAAATGCATGGAATCGATGCGCACGCTCGGCTTGCGCACGCCATCGTTGATGATGATGCCCATCAACTCGGCCAGCGCGGCGGGACGGTCGGCCGACGCGCCCAGGGTGGTCGCATACGACGGCACGAGCGAGTCGAAGGGATAGCCCATCTTCTTCCACTGGCGGTGGATTTCCAGGAAGCCTTCCACTTCCAGCAAGTTGGCGATGCGGCGGTCCTGCGCATGCTTGCGGTGCGTGTTGAACAGCCATTTATAGACTTCCTGGCGTTCCTTCTCGCTGGCCGCCACCATCTGCGACAGGGTAGAACCTTCGTGCTGGCGCAGATACGCCACCATCCACAATTCCAGCGGATGCACATTGGCGAGATAGCCGCGGTCGGCCAGCGACCAGTTTTCCATCGCGTACTGCTGATACATCCTGGCCACGCGCTCGGGCGGCACTTCGTTTTGCGACGGCAAGTTGGCGTTGAGGAAATCGCCAAATTCCGCCACCGTGCCCTTCGGATTGATGGTGCGGAAGATATTTGCCAGGCGCACGGGCGTCGGGCGGATGCTGGCCAACAGGATCTTTTCCTGCTCGTCGACGCTCTTGCCGCGGTACTTCTGATAGAAGCGGTGCAGGAATTCGCGCCCTTCCTTGTCGGCAAAACGGCTCAGGTACTGGGCCCGGCGCGGATCATCCGCATCGGCCAGCAAAGATGCCGAGGAATCGGGGCGCGAAAACATGTAGTAGCGGGCCACGTCGCGCATCAGGCGCACGAACACCAGGTTGGTCGACTGGCGCAGCGCCTGCTGTACCGTCATGATGCGGCTGTCGTCGAGCTTGGAGAAGTTGCCGAAATGGTGCAAGCCGCCGCCCGTGAAGAAGCCTTCGCCCGGGTTGCCCGAATATTTGCGTTCCATGGCGGCCGCCAGCATGGCGGCCAAATTGCGCGCCTCACCGAGCGGCAACGGTTTCAGATAGGCGATCGCCCACTGCGACAGCATGTCCTTCGGATCGACGGCGATCTTATTCAGCTCGGCGGCGCCCATGCCGCTGTAGCGCTGGTGCAACTGGTCGATGATGTCCAAGTAGGTGACCAGGGTGCGCAGCTTGGCCGTGGAACCCAGGTCCAGCTTGGCGCCTTCGTTGATGTCGAGCGGCTGGTCGTAGTTATCCGTCTGCACGCGCAGCAAGTTGGCCTGGTCTCCCTTTTGCAGCAGGGTAAAGCTGTAGACCACGTTGGCCGGGTCGCCATTGCCCAGCATGCCTTTGCCCGTCAGGCCGGCCGCTTTCGCCACTTCCGGGTCGCGCAATTCGCGCAAGACCTTGGTGACGGCGTTTTGCGCCTGCGCATCGAGCGTGCTGACCACTTTCAGGTCGAGACGGTCGAGGTTGTACAGGCGCGGATCGCCGAGCATGCTGGCCAGGTGGTTGCGCACGGCATTCGAGGCCTTGCGCGTGACGAACGAGGTCGACGCTTCCGATTGCACGCCCGACGCCGTCGACGGGCGCAGCTTCTCGGCAATGGCCGCATTGCGCAGCTGCGGCGAGATCACGCCCGCCTGCGCCAGCAGGCGCAGATGGCTGTTGGTCAATTCTTCCAGGTCGGCGCCACCGGCCACCAGGTAATGCGAAGGACGGCGCTGCGCGATCAGCAAGCTCAGTGCCTGCTTGTAGGCCAGCGCGCTGCCCGGCTGGTCCATATTACCTTTGAGTAAAGTTTTCACTTCAGCGAACGGCCGGCCATACCAGACCCACATGCCATCGCCAATGCCGTTGACTTCGCCAAAGCCGCTCTTTGCCGACAGCGGCACGGTGTTGAGGTAATTGACGACGATCTTGCGCCGCGCTTCCATGGTGTTTTCGCCATCCTGGTACGCGCGCAGGCTGGCCGAGATCATCTGCAGCAGCTTGTCCTGCATGGAACTGGTGCGGCCATCCTCCGAATGGCGGTATTTTTCGATCTGCGTGGCCAGGGTGCTGCCGCCGCCACTGCGGTGGCCGCCAAACAGGTTCAGCGCCTTGTCGAAGACAGCCTTGCTCAGGCGGTCCCATTCCACGGCCGGATTGCGCTCGGGCGTGCCCGGGTCGAGCAATTCCCGGTTTTCGATGAACAACAGGCTTTGCACGAGCGCGGGCGGCGCTTCGGCAAAGCCGTCGAACATGCGCTCGGGATAGCTGGCCGCGAACAGGGGCGCGGCGCGGCAATCGAGAATGGTCAGTCCGGCGCGGTTTTTCTCGTGATAGGTGGCAAAGATGCCCCGGTCGACCAGTTCCACCATCTTCGGCGACATGCGCGCCTGCGCCGTGACGGCATAGTCGCGCGCATTCAGCTTGGCGATAAAGTCCGGCAGGCTGGCATAGCCGAGACGCTCGTCATACGGACCGTGCTGCGGATAGCGGATGGCGCCCGCCGGTGCCGGGCCAGGCTCGACCTTGAAGGCCAGCTGGCGGTCCAGGCGCGTGAAAAACTCCGCCTGCAGGGCCGAGGTGCGCACTTCGCGCATGACGAACCAGGCCACGCCGGCGATCAGCGCCAGCACGATGATGGCAAAGATGGGCCAGATGCGCGAACGGCGCTTCCTCGGAGGGCTCACCGGCGGCGGCGCCTCGGCGCCCGGGTCGGAGGGTGGTTCAGAGGGGGGCCGCTCTTGCGCGGCCAGATTGACGCCTGTGTCTTTCATGGGATGCTGGGGTAAGGTTGGGTTTGGACGGCGCGGAAAAGGCGGTAGCGATACCGCTCCGCGCAGGATAAGACCAGGGCCGGCCAGGGCCGGTCACGACAAAGCTTGCTTAACATGATGTCCATACCGGTGAATCAAAAAAACACGCTACTGCACAGGCAGGCAACCCCGCGTTTGACGCGCAAGGCCCCTGTTCACCATTCCACCACATCGGCATGAAAACGACAGACGAGCGCACACAAAAATCTTGCTCCATTGAAGATTTTCGCAAAAAAACAACGCCTTGGAACGTACGCTTGCGAACATAGATGTACGGCGGACTGGACGCCAGCGAAAAAGCCGCCGGCGCCGTGCTGGCAGCAGCTCAGATGGTGGTGTATTCCGCGTGCAGGCCATCGAGCGCGGCGCACATCTGCGCGAAGGCGGCCGCCGCCTGCGTGGGTTCGCCCTTGACGCCCAGTTCGATATGCCGGCGCGTCTGCGCATCACCCACGCTGGGCAGGCTGAACACCTTGATCAGCGGAAACTCTGCTTCCAGGCGCACCATCAGCGGCGTCAGCAGGGATTCGGCCGTTTCATACACGAGCAGGGCATGTTCCGCGTGCGGCACCTGGTTGAACAAATGGCTGTAATGCGTGTCGAGCACCCATTCGATCATGGGCCAGGACATGACGGGAAAGCCGGGCACGAAATAGTGTTCCTGCACGGCAAAGCCGGCAATCTTGTTGTACGGATTCGGAATCAGCTCGGCGCCTTCGACAAATTCCGCCATTTTCAGGCGGTGCAGGTTTTCCGGCGAGTTCAAATCGGCCGGCACACCCGCCTCGGCCCCCATTTCCGTGATGCGTTGCTGGATATTGAGCTTGCCCTGCGGATGCAGCACGAGCGGCAAGCCCAGCGCATCGGCCGCCGCCTGGCGCGTATGGTCGTCCGGCGTGGCGCCGATGCCGCCAAAGCTGAAGACGATGTCGCCGCTGGCAAAACTGCGCTTGAGCAAGGCGACCAGCCGGGCAGGTTCGTCGCCCACATATTCCGCCCAGCTCAGCTGCAAGCCACGCTGCTTGAGCATTTGCACCACTTTCGGGAAATGCTGGTCCGTGCGCTTGCCCGACAGGATTTCGTCGCCGATGATGATCAATCCGATAGCCATGGAACTTCCTCGTAGAATTCGATAAAAATGGTCAGGCGTCCGCCGGCGCCACGTCCGTCATGCCGCGCAGGCGCGCCAGGGCTTCCAGGCAGTAATACTGGAACCACAGCCCCGTAAAGATAAAGATCAGTACATACAGCCAGATGGCGAACGCCGCCAGAAAGGGGAAGAACACCACCGCCATCACGCCGCCCATCCACAGCAGGCCCGGCACGGCGCCGGCCGCGCCGGACACCATGCCGATGGCCAGCAAGGGCCAGCGTTGCGTGCGCATGATGGCGTGGCGCTCTTCCGCGCTGGCGTAGTCGGCCATGGCGTCATACGCCATCACGCGGTACGTCAGCCAGCCCCACAGCACGGCTTGCCCCGCCAATGCGGCCGGCGGAAACGCGTACAGGGGCAGCAGGATGACCCAGGCGACGATGAACAGCAAGAACGTGGCCAGGGACGTTCCCACGCTGCCGAGCAGGCTGCCGCCATGTTTCTTTTCCAGCTGAGGAAAGTGCCGCCCGCCCACATGGCGGCCGATGGCCGGCATGGCGAACAGGCCCATGAAGATCAGCGCCGTCAAGATCATCAGCGGCAGCAGCATGAACATGGCGATCAGCGGCACGATCACGGCTTTCAGCGTGCCCAGGCCGAAGGTGGCCAGCATCTGGCCGCTGGTGCGGAAGAAATCGTACTGCGTAAACAGCGCATGCAGGCTGTCGATCAGCGGCTGCAAGCCCACATACAGCAATCCACCCCACAGGATCAGCGACAGGATGAAGGGCGCCACACTCAGCAGCAATATCCTGCCATGCAATTGCGACAGGAAAGCGCGGCCATACGAATTCAACACATTACGCATCAACGGCGTCCTTTTCGTTTAACTCTTGCAAATTCCACCATACGGCGCAGGCCCAGCCATTGCTGCTGCCAGAAGCCGCGCCCATAGTGGCGTCCCGGCCGGCCCACGCCATGGCTGTCGATGCGGGCCAGCTGGTCGCGCACGCCCGTGCGCGCATAGCCCGCCGAGAAATTCGCGGTGCCCAGCAGCATATCCCAAATTGGCAAGACCACGCCGAAGTTGCAACCGCCCATGCTGCCCGTGCCTTTCGACTCGTGCCCCACGCCGATCGCATGATGCGTGCGGTGGAAACGGGGCGAGATCAACAGCCGCTCGCCGATGCGGCCGAAGTGTATCCTCACGTTCGCGTGCTGCAAGCTTTGCAGAATGCGCGAAATCGACACCAGCAGCACATATTGCCCAGGCGGCACGCCGATACCGAGCGCCACCAGGGCCATCACCACGTCGCGCAGGAAGTCATCGAGCAGGTGGTTGCGGTCATCGCTCCACAAATTCATGTTTTGCTGGCTGTGATGCAGGCTGTGCAAGCCCCACCACCAGCCGAAATGGTGCGAGGCCCGATGGTAGCAATAGTCGACGAAGTCCAGTATCACAAAATAAATGATAAAACTGAGCAAGGGACTGATTCCGGGCAACAGCGACTCCAGGTTCAAGGGATGAATATTGTCGAAACGCAAAGCACCCGCCAATGCATCCATCAGCGGATCGAGCGTGAAAAAGACCACGACAGAAAACAGGCCGACGCGGTGCAGCACGGTGTAGATAAAATCGTTCCAGCGGGCGCGCGGATCCGTCATCTTTTGCGCGGGAATCAAGGCTTCGAGCGGGCGCAGCACGAGAAACAGCAGCACCAGCTCGCACAGGCCGATCAGCAGCCACTCCGTGCCCTCGAACGCCTCTTCCGTGAATTCGCCAAAGCCCAGGTGATACACGAGCGGGTTGACCACGGTCTGAAACAGCCAGCCTTGCGCCACGCCAAAGGTCTCGACGATGACGTCGATGACGGCGGTGGCGAGGCCGAGGATGTCGGCGGCCATCATGGCTGGCCCTTCTTTTGCGCGTAGGCAGGATGCTCACGCAGGGTGGCAAAGCAGAAACCCTTGTCTTGCAAGCCAGAAATCAAGGCATTCAGGTTGGCCGGTGCCCACGGCTCCTTGCGCGACCAGATGCCCATGTGCGCAATGAAAATGTCGCCGCTGCGCAAGTTCGCCAGCGCTTTTTTCAGCAACATGGCGTTCGGATACTTGTCGCTGGGCAGCTCATCACCCGAGTAGCCCGCCGGCGCCCAGCCCGCATGCTGGTAGCCGCAGGCGCTGCCGGCGGCCAGGGTGCGCGGCGACGTGTAGCCGCCCGGCGCGCGCCAGAACGGGTCAAGCTTGTGCCCGGTCAACGCCTGGAAGCGCGTATCGACGCGGCGCAGTTCCGCGCAGAACTGTTGATCGGTGAAGGAGGCCAGCTTGCCGCCGTCCTTGCCGAACTGGGGCTTGACCTGGATCAAGCCGTTGGCCAGATCCTTCTTCCAGTACACGTGGTCAAACGTATGCGTGCCAAATGCATGGCCTTCGGCGACCCTGGCTTTCCAGTACGGCGCCCACGCGGCATCGAGCGAATAGTCGCCGCGCGTGGTCTTTTCATTGGCCAGGAAGAAGGTTGCCTTCACATGGCGTTGATTCAGCACGTCGGCGATCAGTTGCGCCTGCGACTGGCTACCTGTGTCGAACGTCATGTAGATGGTGCCCTTGCAGGCGGCCGGGGCTGAAGATGCGGCTGTTGCCGGTGCTGCTGGTGCCGGTGCGGCGGCATGCGCGGGCGACAACATGGCGCTGGCGCACAGCAGCATGGCGGACACGCGGCACGCGAAAGTGAAACGTTTCATCATCACACCCGCCATCACATGCGCGGCGAGTGGGTGGCGAAGTACACGCCGTGGGGCGAGCGGCCCACCGGTATCATCTTGATCACTTTGCGCGTGGTCAAGTCGATCACGGCCACTTTCTTGATCCAGCGCAGGGTTACCCACATGGTCTTGCCATCGGGCGTGATTTCCATACAGTCCGGGCCACCGGGCACATTGATGGTGCCCACGTTTTCCAGCGTCTTCTGGTCGATGATATTGATCGTGTTCGACACGCGGTTCGAGACAAACGTCATGCGGTTGTCACCGAGCGCGCGGAAATTATGCGTGCCGGCACCCGCCTTGATGCGCTTGACGGTCTTTTGCGTGCGCCAGTCGATCACTTCCACGTAGTCGCTGCCCATGATGCCCACCAGCAAATGCTTGCCATCGGGCGTCATCGTGATGCCGGCCGGCGCCGGGCCGACGGGCATGGTCCATTTCACCGTCTGCGTGGCCAGGTCGATGGCGCTGACCTGGTTGCTGCCCTGCTGGGTAATGAAGGCCATGCTGCTGTCGGCCGTGAACGCCATGTGGCTGGGCAGCTTTGGCAGCGGGATACGCTTGGCCAGGGTCAGGTTCTTGCCGTCGTAGCGGTACAGATCGATGCGGTCCAGGCGCAGCGAGTTCGAGATGAACCATTTCTGGTCCGGCGAAAAGCCGATCTGGTAAGGGTCAAGGATATTGCTGATGCGGCGCTGGATCTGGCCCGAGACGGGGTCGAGGAAAATCAGCTCGTTGCCCACGGAACTGGCGACGATCAGCGATTTTCCGTCCGGCGTTTCCATCAAATGGTGGGGTTCCTTGCCGACGGCAAAGGTGGACAGGGGAGCATACGTTTTCTGGTCCAGCAGTTGCACCGTAGCATCACGGGAATTGAGCACCACCACCACTTCGGCTTGCGCCGTCGATATTGCGGAAACCAGGCACAGCGAGGAAAAAACAAGGCGGCGTAGACTGCGGAACATGGAAGAAATCACTGTTAAATACAAAACATGCATTTTACGTGGAACACCGTATTTATTGTGTGAAATCCCCCCTTAAATGCTACCGGCAGCCACACATCGCCGTCATTTTCGTTTTTTACTTGCGCCGGGCCTGGAATGGCGCTTTGCAACTCATTGCTCTACAATCTGAAGCTTTCATCGCCTACACAAGGATTATCATGACCACCACCACTACCGCTTCCGGCCTGCAATACATCGATACCGTCGTTGGCGAAGGCGCTGAAGCGCAAGCCGGCAACAATGTTGTTGTGCATTACACGGGCTGGCTGCAAAACGACGACGGCAGCGCCGGCTCGAAATTTGACTCGAGCAAGGACCGCAACGACCCGTTCGAATTCCCGTTGGGCGCAGGCCGCGTCATCCAGGGCTGGGACGAAGGCGTGCAAGGCATGAAAGTGGGCGGCAAGCGCCAGCTGATCATCCCGGCAGCACTGGGCTATGGCGCACGCGGCGCCGGCGGCGTGATTCCACCGAACGCCACCCTGATTTTCGACGTCGAACTGCTGGGCGTATAAGCACAGACTCCGCAGCGCTCAAGCGATTGCGCCAGGCGCCGCCCCTGTTCACGCAGCGGCGGCGTTTTTGTTTTGAGTGTGTCCTCTAATGCACGGCGCGCTTTTTTCACTATGATGTCAGGCACTGCAGCACGCACGGTGGCCACTCCGCCGGGCCTGCCGCACTTTTTCAGCGATTCCATCAGCACACAGGAGCCATCATGAGTTTACAAGAGCAATTCGAACAAGCGCAGCTCGATTCCAAGACCCTGTCCGAGCGTCCGGACAATATGACCTTGTTGAAAATCTACGCCCTGTTCAAGCAAGCCTCGAGCGGCGACGCCACGGGCGAGCGTCCTGGCATGACCGACTTCGTCAACCGCGCCAAGTTCGACGCCTGGGCGGCCCTGGCCGGCACCTCGAAGGAAGAGGCGCAACAGCAATACATCGACCTGATCGAAGACTTGAAGGACTGATCGTCCCTCCCCTGCCCCGGCGCCTGCCGGGGCAGTATAATTTCTGCATGACACCATCACCAATTTCCAAGGTTTCGCTGGCCCATGCCGCCGACCTGTCCCGCTTGTTCGACGTCTGGCAGCTGTCCGTACGCGCCACCCACGATTTCCTTGCCGATAGCGATATCGCCTTCCTGACACCCTTCGTCCGCGATGAGCTGGCCAGGGTGGCGGCAGAACGCCTGCTGCACGTGCTGCGCGCCGATGACGGCGTCGCGTATGCCTTCCTGTGCGTCGAGCACGCCAAGATCGAGATGCTGTTCGTACATCCCGACCAGCGCGGCAGCGGCGCCGGCCGCGCCCTGGTCCAGCATGCGCTCGCGGCTCTGGGCGCCACGGCCGTCGACGTCAACGAACACAACACGCAGGCGCATGGTTTTTACCGCCACCTGGGTTTTAGCGTGGAAAGCCGCTCGGCACTCGATCCGTTCGGCAAGCCTTTCCCCATTTTGCACCTGAAACTGGCCAAACATGCCTAAAAACTCACCAAAAATCACCAAAACAGGCTGTTAACGCAAAAGTGGCTACCAAATCGGTAGCCACTCTTTCATGTTGAAACGGCGTTAAAACTTACTTCTTGGCCGCCGCCAGCGCTTGCGCGATCCAGCCGTCAAACTTTTGCTGGTGATACTTGATCCAGCCAGCCGTATGGCGCGCGATATCGGCTTGCGTGCTTTCGCCGCGGCGCATGCGCTCGTTCTGCGCATTGATGTCCGCCACCGGCAATTGCATCACCTCGAACAACTTGGCCGCGGCCGGATTTTTCTCCGCCCAGGCCTTGTTCGACACGATGCGCGCCGTGTTGACGGCAAAGCCATAATCGCTGCCATCGTCGAGGCGGGTATTCACCTTGTCCGGATTGGCCGAGAACGGCACTTTCAGCCAGATCACATCCTTGCCCGGCACCAGCACGCCACTGACCCAGTACGGCGTCCACGTGTAGTACAAAATGGATTCGCCGCGCTTATAGCGGCCCAGGGTGTCGGCGATCAGGGCCGCATAGCTGCCCTGCACGTGCGTCACCGTGTCACGCAACTTGTACGCATCCATGTGCTTCTCGATCAGCGCTTCGCAGCCCCAGCCCGGGTTGCAGCCCGTCAAGTCGGCCTTGCCATCACCATCGTGGTCGAACAGCTTGGCCAGGGTCGGGTCGCGCAACTGGTCGATATTCGTGATGTTGTACTTCTCTGCCGTCGCCTTATCGATCAGGTAACCTTGCGCGGCCGGACCCGCGTACTGGCCCGTGCGCAACAGCTTGGCATCGCCGCCCGCATTGTTATAGAAATCCTTGTGCATCGGGTCCCAATGCACGGCCATGAAAGTGGCGTCACCGTTGGCGATGGCGATATGCGCGGTCGGATATTCCACTTCCTTGATCGGCTGCACTTCATAGCCCAGCTTTTCCAGGGCCTTGTCGACCAGCATGGTCTGGAAGGTTTCTTCCGCGATCGAGCTTTGCAGCGGCTGCACCTTGCCGCCCTTGCCGGGCAGCGCATCGGCGGCCGGCGTCTGCGCCATGGCCAGGCTGGTGGTCAGGGCCATGGCAGCGATCGCCAGGGCGGAAAACAGCTGGAACTTGCGTTGCGATTTTTGCGTCACTTTAAAATTGTCAATTTGATGCATGTGTATCCTTTATTGTGCGTTGGCCAGCGTTGCTTGCTGTTCAACATTATTTTTCTCCGTCTTGCCGCGCACCAGGCGCAGCACGAAACCGGCTGGACCCGTCTGGTACCAGTGGCGCACGCCGCGGCGTGGCTGGCCCATCGCTTGCGTCAGGCGGTCCAGGGTAATGGCCAGCAGCACGATGCCCAGGCCACCCACGGTTGCCAAGCCCATGTCCAGACGGCCGATGCCGCGCAATACCATTTGCCCCAGGCCACCGACGGCGATCATCGAGGCGATCACGACCATCGACAGCGACAGCATCAGCGACTGGTTGATCCCGGCCATGATGGATGGCATGGCCAGCGGGAACTGCACGCGGGTCAGCAACTGCCACGGCGAGGCACCATACGCGCGGGCCGCCTCGATCAGGTCGGGACGCACCTGGCGGATACCGAGGTTGGTCAAACGCACCAGCGGCGGCAGGGCAAAGATGATCGTCACGATCACGCCTGGCGCATTACCGATACCAAACAGCATCACCACCGGCACCAGGTAAACAAAAGCGGGCGTCGTCTGCATGGCGTCGAGCAGGGGGCGCAGGATATTCTGCGCGCGGTCGCTGCTGGCAAGGAAAATGCCCAACGGCAAACCGATGGCCAGACAGAACGCCAGGGAAGTGAGCACCAGCGACAGGGTCGTCATGGCTTCCGGCCAGATGCCCAGCATCGACACCACCAGCAGCGCCAGCACGGTGCCGACGGCCAGGGTGCGGCTGGTAAATTGCCACGCCAGCAAGCCGATGATGGCGATCACCGTCAACGACGGGGCCGCCAGCAGCACGCCTTCCACGCCGTTCAGGGTGCTGTCGATCGGCGCGCGCACTGCCTGGAAGAAAGGACGGAAATGCGCGACGACCCAGCCCAGGCCCTGATTGATCCAGCTTTCCAGCGGCAGCGAGCCGTCGAAAATCTGTGTCAGGTGAAAGCCGCTCGCCTGTTCCGGCTGCACGGCAGGCGCGGCGGCGTCCAGCCACGCGGTGCTGGCGTCGGTCGGCGGCGTCAGCGCCCAGGGATTGATCTGGGCGGCCTGTTCAACAACAGGTTCTACTGTGGAAATGGTGCTGGGGTTCATGCTTGTCCTTTCTGTTGTTGTTCGGCAATGGCTGGCGTGTCGCGGTCGAGGAACTTCAGCAAGGTCGTCTTGCTGATGGCGCCGCGGAAGCTGCCGTCATTGGCCACCACAGGGACGGCGTAAGGCAGTTGCGCCACCTGGCCGAACAGGCCGGCGACTGGCTCATCTGCATTGATGGTCTGCACGTCGGGCAGATAGGCATGCGCCAGGCCCAGCGGTCCCACATGGCCGTCGAGCGCACTGCGCAGCGAATCGACCGAAACGACGCCGAGGAACTTGCGCTGCGGATTGACGACGTAGGCAAACGCGCGATCCTGCTCTTCCAGCATCGACAGCGCGGCGCGCGAGCCGCGGCTCGGCGACTCGGACACCACGATCTGGCTCTTGCGGGCAATATCGCTGGCCTTGAAGACGGCCGCAGCATCGACGCCGCGCACGAAGTTGCGCACGTAATCGTTGGCCGGTTTGCGCAGGATTTCTTCCGGCGTGCCCACTTGCACCACGTGGCCGTCTTTCATGATGGCGACGCGGTCGCCGATGCGCATGGCTTCGTCGAGGTCATGCGAAATAAAGACGATGGTGCGGCGCTTGATTTGCTGCAAGCGCAGCAGTTCCGATTGCATTTCTGTACGGATAATCGGATCGAGCGCGGAAAACGCTTCATCCATCAGCAGGATCGATGGATCGCAAGCCAGCGCGCGGGCCAGGCCCACACGCTGCTGCATGCCGCCCGACAATTCGTCAGGATAGCTGGCGCCGTAGCCATCCAGGCCCACCTGTTCCAGCGCTTGCTGGGCCAGCGCATGGCGTTCGGCTTTCGGCATGCCGGCCAGTTCCATGCCGAAGGCAGTGTTGTCGAGCACGGTAATTTGCGGCAGCAGCGCGAACGACTGAAACACCATGCTGATGTCCTTGCGGCGCAGGGCGCGCAGCTGGGCGTCCGGCAAGGTATTGATGTCGTTGCCGTCGATCAGGATGCGGCCGGCGGTCGGCTCGATCAGGCGGTTCAGCATGCGCACCAGGGTCGACTTGCCCGAACCGGACAGCCCCATGATGACGAAGATCTCGCCTGCTTCAATGGTAAAGGTGGCGTCGAAGACGCCGATGGTGCAGTCGGTCTTGGCCAGGATGTCCTGCTTGCTGGCGCCCTGACGGACGAGTTCAAGTGCTTCTTCTGGCTTGTCGCCGAACACTTTGAACACATGGTCGATAATGATTTGTTTTGCCACGATGTGGTTCTCCCTCGATTTGACGAATGGAATGAAACCCAGCAAGCTGCTAGCTTGCGGCGGGAATCAGCAAACCCTGTTGCGTCGGCTACGCCACGGCGCAAAAAAGCGCACGGGAGCGACAGGTAACAGGGGGTGACACGCGTGTGACCAGCGGATGGCCAAAGCCGATGCCGGGGTGCCGTGTGCGTGCTAAAAGAGGCTGTGGTTCAGGACTTTTAACAACGCTAGCGCCATGCAAATACATGGCACCAAATGTATTTGACCGAAAAAAATCGACCAAGCTACTTTTTAACTGGATGCGGGTGTAAAACCCGAAGAATTATTCACCACTCAGCGAGCGGAGAGTACTGCGAAGCAGAAGGTGAAACGCGGTGTAGCTGTTGTAAATATGACTCAAGTATAACGCAAAAAGCCACCAAAGTCCAATGGCTTTCCAAATAGAAATGTGCTAGCAATGTTCGCCAGCGCACAGTCCAATGCGAAACAAGGGGGTAAAGCGGCGAAAAGCAGCCTGTTTCCTGCCTCTTTTCGCCCTCCCGCCGCGGCGCCATCCCTACCACCAAACGAGGCGCCAGACAAGCGGGTGCAAGGCCGTCAAGCCGGCTCGGTAAACACCTTGCGCATCTTCTCGGCAATCTTGCCTTCGATCGTGGAAGCAAAGGCGCTGAGCATGAAGCCCAGCTTGATTTGCAGTTGCGCCTGCTCTTTGTCCAGGGTCAGCGACCCATCGACGCCGCTGCGCTCGAAACGCAGCACATCGCCATCCCACGCGCACGCCAGGTCATATTCCTGGGCCAGCTTGTCGGCCACTTGCTGCGCCGCTTCGCGCGCCTTTGCTGCTGTCAGCTTATGTTGCTGAACTATATTTATATCCGCCATCAAACGATCCTTTTATTATAAAAACGGGGGCCATACGGCCAGCATCATACCAGCCGCCATGTGGCGGGCACGGCGGCAGCCGGCGCCGGACGGCTAAAAAAGCCCGTCCGTCCCACGCATCGTTTGCGCCGGATCAAACCGGACGCGTCGAAGCGGGACGACTATTCCAGTTCCAGTTGCGCGTGTCTTGGAGAGCTACCATGGACCAGAAAGTCATCGTGCCGGTCGAAGCCGTGCTGACCAAATGCGTATCCCTGCCCGTCGGCTACGTCCCTACCCCGTCGGCGCCGTACCGCCAGCACCGCAAGAATGCGCAACTGACCTTGCAGCCGGGCCCGCCACGCGTGCTCGACCCCGTCACCCGCAAGCTCGAAGCCGTGCCGGTCGGCTCGCGCGTGCTGATCTGGAAGCAAGACCCTTCCGTGAGCGAACTGGGCACGCGCAAGACCTTCCTGGCCGGCCTGACCCTGCAAGGCCCGCGCGATGCGCGCATCACCTTTGGCGAGCCGGGCATCGCCCAGGTCAGCCCGAACGCCTTTGGCGACTTCATCGTCTCGCCCAACACCGACCAGTTCGACGCCGTGCACACATTTGCCATCGTACGCATGACGCTCACCATGTACCAGCGCGCGCTGGCCGGCAACGGCACGGCCTCGCCCCTGCCGTGGCAATGGAATAGCGCCAGCAATACGGCTCCGCTGCGCGTGTTCCCGCACGGCTTGCCCAATGTCATGAATGCCTATTACAGCCGCAGCGACAAGGCCCTCAAGTTCGGCGACTTCATTCCCAGCGGCGCCACCGAGCGCGTCTACACCTGCCGTTCGCTCGACATCGTCTCGCATGAAGCGGGACACGCCATCCTCGATGGCCTCAAGCCGAACTGGCTGCTCAACAATAACCCACCGCAGACGGGCGGCTTGCATGAATCGTTCGGCGACCTGACGGCCATCTTCCTGGCCCTGTCGCAGCTGGACCAGGTCGAAGCCGTGATCGCGCAAACCAAATCCGACCTGCACGATAAAACCTTCCTGGCCGACCTGGCGGAGCAGTTCGGCCTGGCGCTGGGCCGGCCGAACGGTTTGCGCAATGCCGACAATGACATCAAATTGTCGGAGGCGGGCACGGAAGTACACGCCATCTCGCAAGTGTTTACGGGCGCCATCTACGACATCCTGGCCGACATCTTTGCCCACGAACGCCAGCCTCAGCTGGAAGACGACGCGGCCGTGCTGCACCGTTGCGGCGACTACCTGCGCAGCCTGGTCTTGCGCGCCCTGGTGGCCGCTCCCGACCATGCAGCCACGTATGCCGACGTGGCCGGCCAGATGCTGGCCCTGGCGCAGGCCGACGGCTATACCGCCTACCTCGACTTTATCCGCAACAGCTTTACCGTGCGCGAAGTGCTCAAGGACAACGCCATGACGGAGGATGGACAAATGAGCTTTGCCGCAGGCATCGTCGATGACGAGGGGGCCGTGCAAGACAGGCGCGCCTGCTGCGGTACCATGAACCATGCGGAATACAGCGAATCGGATCAATTGCTGGAAGCGGAGCGCGAAGCGCTGGCGGCCTGGTGCCGCAGCTACGCCCCCCGATAAATGCCGTACGCCGCAGGCCAGTCAGCCGTCAGCCGCAGGCATGCCGCAGCATGTCCCCACCACTGTCCACCAGAAGGAGCAGCATGAAAATTTCAGCCCGCAGCAGCGGCGGCTTTGCCGGCCTGAGCGAACAGTACGACATCGATACGCAAGCCCATCCGGCCGGCCCCGGACTGGAGGCCACACTGGCCAGCAGCGGCTTTTTCACGCACCAGCAGGCGACGGGTGAACAGGTGGGCGCCGATATCCCCCAATGGCAGATCACCGTCGACGCGCCCACCGCGCGCCGCACCATCACATTTGCCGAGGATGGCAGTGCTGAAAATGCACGTTGGCAACAGTTACTGACACAAATACGCGCCAGCGCCTGATGGTCCCGGCACTTATTTTGTGCCGGTCTTGATTTGAGTAAAACAAAAACACCACACGGCAGGCCAGTCCACCGCCCACCCTGCACCCTGCTGCAGCGGGTGACTGTCGCTTTCTTGCCGCGTTCTGCACGCCAACGTCCCGGATAGTCGCTGAATTGCCCGCTCTGCGCGGCAACGGCACTGTCAAAAAATGAATTTGCTTATATGTATTGTATATAAGCGGGATTTGTGAGAAATAGCGAATTGCCTTAAAATACAATGCTTTGCTTTAGTATGCGCCGCCGAGTTTCCTGCAGGCGCTACAGCACCTCCCCCAAAATTGATAGGACTGTTATGACCCACGTTGTCACCGAATCCTGCATCGCCTGTCGCTATACCGACTGCGTTGATGTCTGCCCGGTAGATTGTTTCCGGGAAGGCCCGAACTTCCTGGCGATCGATCCGGACGAATGTATTGACTGCGCAGTCTGCGTGGCAGAGTGCCCGGTGAACGCGATTTTCGCGGAAGAAGACGTGCCGGGCGACCAGCAAGCCTTCATCAAGATCAACGTTGATCTGGCCCGCAACTGGCCTTCGATCACCAAGACGAAGGCTGCCTTGCCGGAAGCCGAGCAATTCAAGGACGTCAAGGACAAGCTCGACATGCTGGTGCGCTAAGCGCACGGCAATGCCGCAGCCGTTCTTGCGGGGAGATTCTTCTCCGCAGGGGCGTGGCGGCGAAAAGTCAGACAAAAAGCAGCGGAACGCTGCTTTTTTTACTTTTAAAGCATCGTTGCAGGTCTATCCACGCAAGTGTGGCGCGTTATCACACCGAAGCGCAAACTGTGGACCTATGCGCGGTAAAGCACATTTTGTCCTCAACAAATATCGTAGAATTGGATTATGATATTTGAGCCGATATTGGCGCTTGGAATTAAACAAGGACTCTATATGCTTTACCAACTGCACGAACTGCAACGCTCTTTCCTCACTCCGGTGATGCAATGGGCAGACATGTCCTCCAAGTTATTTACCAACCCGGTTTCCCCACTGGCCCACACCCCGTTTTCGCAACGCATCGCAGCCGGCTACGAGCTGATGTACCGCCTTGGCAAAGACTACGAAAAACCACAATTCGACATCCAATCCGTTCTCGTCCAAGGCGAGAGCGTCGACATCCGCGAACACGTTGTCGTGACAAAACCGTTTTGCCGCCTGATTCACTTCAAAAAAGAAGCCACTGGCTTGCAACAGCCCAAAGTTTTGCTGGTTGCCCCCCTGTCCGGTCACCACTCGACCCTGCTGCGCGATACCGTGCGCGGCTTGCTGGCCGAGCACGATGTCTATGTCACCGACTGGACGGACGCGCGCATGGTGCCGCTGACGGAAGGCCCATTCCACCTGGACGACTACATTTATTATGTGCAGGAATTCATCCGCCTGCTGGCGCCTGACTTGCATGTCATTTCCGTCTGTCAACCGACCGTGCCCGTGCTGGCTGCCATCTCGCTGATGGCGACGGCAAAAGATCCGCACATGCCGAAAACCATGACGATGATGGGCGGCCCGATCGACCCGCGCCGCTCGCCGACGCAAGTGAACAACCTGGCGACGGAAAAGAAATTCTCGTGGTTTGAAAACACCGTGATCTACGCGGTGCCGCCGAACTATCCGGGCTTTGGCCGCAAGGTGTATCCGGGCTTCCTGCAGCACGCCGGCTTCATCGCCATGAACCCGGGCCGCCACGCGCAAAGCCACCGCGAGTTCTACATGCACCTGGTAACGGGCGACGACGAGCCGGCGGAAGGCCATCGCCAGTTCTACAACGAGTACAACGCCGTGCTGGACATGCCGGCCGAGTACTACCTGGAAACCATTAAAACGGTTTTCCAGGAATTCAGCTTGCCGATGGGCACATGGAAAGTGGGCGGCCAGCTGGTGCGTCCGCAAGACATCACGAACGTGGCGCTGTTCACGGTAGAAGGCGAACTGGACGACATTTCCGGCGCCGGCCAGACGCAGGCGGCGCATGACTTGTGTTCCGGCATTCCTGCCGAAATGCAGCAAGACTTCGTGGCGCCGAAATGCGGCCACTACGGCATCTTCTCGGGCCGCCGCTGGCGCGAGATCATTTGCCCGAAAATCGGTGAATTCATCCAGAAACATTCCTGATCCGGATTGTTTCAAGCGACGCGGCACGCCAGCTTATTCTGGCGTGCCGCTTTTTCATGCGCGCCCGATTTTCACCGTCGGGCGCGTGCCGCCATCGATGCGCAGCTGCCCGCCGCAGGCGATGCTGCCCGGACCAGGCCGCACGCGGGCCGGCAAGTTATACGGTAGCAGGGCCGTGGCCTGTGCAATTGCCGCGCGCGCCCGTCACGATCACGGCATCGAGCGGGGCAACAGCGAGCGCGCCGTGTCAGGGACTGGCCGGGGCGGTCGCCAGACTCTGGTCGAGCCGCTTCCAGCAATCGCGCTCCAGCTTGGCCGTGTCGATATCGCGCGCCGCCTCGTTGAAGCGCTTTTGCCGCGCAGCACCTTCCGCGTCGCGCTGGAAGCACACATGCACGGGGCGCTCCTTGAAGACGGTATCGATGATGGCGATGCGCTCCCGCTCAGCCTTGCTGAAGTTGCGTCCCATCAGCAAATGCTGCAGGACATGGCGCTCGATGACGATCACGCGGTAACGCTTGATGAGCAGTTTACGCAGATTCGTCGCGTCGTTCAAGCCCTCTTCCGTCTTCAGCTCGCCGCGCGCCACCATGCCATCGAACTGTTCTCCATTCGAATAGCCGGCCACGGTGCCGATGCGCAGCTTGCCCAGGTCGGCCAGGCTGGCACCGGGCACGCCATCCTCCTTCAGGTAGGCCAGCACACCCTGCGTGCCGCCAACCGGAACAGAAAAGTGGCAGAGTTTTTCCCGTTCCGGCGTGCGCCACACGGCCAGCAGCCCGGCATAGCGGGAACTGGCCAGGCCAAACTGCATGGCACGCTTCCAGGGGAAATATTCATATCTGACCGCATAGCCGAGACGTTCGAAGACGGCGCTGACCATGGCACCCGACATGCCGTCGGCAGGCAGGCTGCGGGAAATGAAGGGCGGCCAGTCTTCCGCCGCAAAGCGTACGATGCGCGAGCTGGCAGCGCCCGGCGCCGCCATGGGAGAACCAGCCTGCCCGTACGCAAGGGCAAGTGCAGAGTACATGAACAAACAGAAGGGCAAACCAACTGTCCGGAGGAAACGCATGTTTGGCTCCTATGGCCTGGCGCACCTTGCAGTAGAGGCGCGGCAACAGCACTGGCGGTCGGCTTTTTTTGATAACGAGCTTGATAAAAATCATGCTCCCATAAAAAAATGAAATTGCAAAGTTGTTTATTTGCACTCTGACATTCCCATAGGAAATAAAATATGATTGCGGCGCGCCTGCAACAGGCCTGCCATGGCGCCCGCTATTCCCTCTCATGCGCCAGGTTTTTACTTGTGCGCGCCCAAGATGGCCGATAATGACGTTTTACCGTATTGAAGATGACCGTGCCGCATCCCGCCTCTCCCCCACTTGCTGACCAGATCGAAGACTTGCTGCCGCAAACGCAATGCACCAAATGCGGCTACAACGGTTGCCGCCCGTATGCGGAAGCGATTGCCGCCGGCAGCGCCGACATCAACCAGTGCCCACCAGGCGGCGCACAGGGCATCGTGCGCCTGGCTGGCTTGCTGGGCAAAAAAGTCATTCCGCTCAATCCCGTCAACGGCCTCGAACGTCCGCGATCTGTCGCCTATATCGACGAATCGCTGTGTATCGGCTGTACCCTGTGCATCCAGGCCTGCCCCGTTGACGCCATCGTCGGCGCGGCCAAGCAAATGCATACAGTGGTCAGCGATCTGTGCACGGGCTGCGACCTGTGCGTGGCGCCCTGCCCCGTCGACTGCATCGTCATGTACCCGGTCAGCGGCGACGCCACGGGCTGGGACGCCTGGAGCCAGATGGACGCGGACGACGCGCGCGCGCGCCACGATTTCCGCACGCAGCGCCTGCGCCGCGAAACCGAGGAAAACGAAGCGCGCCTGGCCGCCAAGGCCGTCGCCAAGATGCGCGAAGTAACGCAGGAAGTGCCCGTCACACAAGACGAACAGGCGGAAAAGGAACGCAAGCGCGCCATCATCGCCGCCGCCATGGAGCGCGCGCGCGCCAAGGCCGCCGCCACCAGCACGGATACTGCCCAGCCAGCCCCACCCGCCCCGAAAAAAGACGCATGAACGCCGCCAAACGCCTGGAAATCTTTACGCGCTTTCGCGCCGCCAACCCTTCCCCGAAAACGGAACTCGAATACACGACGCCGTTCGAGCTGCTGATCGCCGTGCTGCTGTCGGCGCAGGCGACGGACGTGTCCGTCAACAAGGCGACCCGCTTGCTGTATCCGGTCGCCAATACGCCGGCCAAGATGCTGGCGCTGGGCGTGGACGAGCTGGCCAGCTACATCCGCACCATCGGCCTGTTCCGCACCAAGGCGAAGAACGTCATCGCCACCTGCCAGATCCTGCTCGATCAGCACGGCGGCGAAGTACCGCGCGACCGCGCCTCGCTGGAAGCCTTGCCCGGCGTAGGCCGCAAAACGGCGAATGTGGTCATGAACACGGCGTTTGGCGAACCGACCATGGCAGTCGACACGCACATCTTCCGCGTCTCGAACCGCACCGGCATCGCGCCGGGCAAGAATGTCGATATCGTCGAGCAAAAACTGCTCAAATTCGTGCCCAAGGAATTCCTGCACGACGCGCACCACTGGCTCATCCTGCACGGCCGCTACACGTGCACGGCGCGCAAGCCGCAATGCTGGAACTGCATGATCGCCGACCTGTGCGATTACAAGGACAAGTCGCCGATGCCGGCCGTGGTGTAAAGCAACGGCCCGAGTGGGCCGATGTCGTTGTTGCGTAGGTCGGGTTAGCCCACAGGACGTAACCCGACACATTGTTGCTGCCTGGGGTGTTGTCGGATTACGGCCCTTCGGGCCTAATCCGACCTACAGCAAGACCATATTGTCGCGGTGAATCAGCTCATGGCCTTCCATGTAGCCAAGGATGGACTCGATCTCGGTGGACGGCTTGCGCATGATGCGGCGCGCTTCGCCGCTCGTGTAGTTGGACAGGCCGCGCGCCACGGGCACGCCGTCGGCATCGACGCAGGTGATGACGGCGCCGCGGCCAAACTCACCGTTCACGCCCGTCACGCCGATCGGCAGCAGGGACTTGCCTTCCTGGCGCAGCTTTTGCACGGCGCCCGCGTCCAGCACGACGGCGCCGGCCGTATGCAGATGATCGGCCATCCACTGCTTGCGCGCCGTCAATTGCCCTGTTTGCGCCAGTAACTGCGTGCCGATCGCCTCGCCCTGGGCCAGGCGGCTGAGCACGTCGCTGTCGCGGCCCCAGGCGATGATGGTGTGGGCGCCGGACTTGGCGGCGCGCTTGGCGGCGAGGATTTTCGTCAGCATGCCGCCACGTCCCAGGCTGCTGCCGGCGCCGCCGGCCATCGCTTCCAGGGCCGGATCGCCGGCGATGCCTTGCGTAATCAGGTAAGCGTTCGGGTCCTTGCGCGGGTCGGCCGAGAACAGGCCGTGCTGGTCCGTCAGGATGACCAGCGCATCGGCCTCGATCAGGTTGGCCACCAGAGCGCCCAGGGTGTCGTTGTCGCCGAACTTGATTTCGTCCGTAACGACGGTGTCGTTTTCATTAATGATCGGCACCACGCCCAGGCGCAGCAAGGTCGTCAGGGTCGAGCGGGCATTCAGGTAGCGTTCGCGGTCGGCCAGGTCGGCGTGCGTCAGCAGCACTTGCGCCGTGCCGAGGCTATGGGCGCGGAAACTGCTTTCATAGATTTGCGCCAGGCCCATCTGACCGACGGCGGCGCACGCCTGCAATTCGTGGATATCGGTGGGGCGCCGCTCGAAACCGAGGCGCAGCATGCCTTCGGCGATGGCACCGGAGCTGACGAGCACGACTTCCTTGCCCAGGGCGCGCAAGCCGGAAATCTGCGCGGCCCAGCGCGCGATGGCGGCATGGTCGAGTCCGCGGCCATCGTTGGTGACCAGCGAGGAGCCGACTTTGATGATGATGCGGGTAGCTTTTTGAATCACGGAATCCATGGGGCGGCGCTCTTCACTTAATAGACGTCAGCGCGCAGGACGCAGCAGCAGCAAGGCCAGCCCCGCCGTCAGCTCGATTGCGCACATGAACAACACAAAACCCTGGGGCATGCCGAAGCTGATGGCCGCGAACAACCGGCCGGCGGGCTGCGCCAGGACCAACATTGCAGTGATATCGCCGAGGACAGGCGGTTCGCCCTGCCTTGCCGCGAACAGCGCCAGCAGCGCGGTAGCGCCCCAGACACCGACATGAGTAGCGTAGAACTGGCTGTAGCCATTGACGCCATTGAGGAAGATGCCCATGCTGGCCGCCATTGTATCGGCGAACAGCAGACAGGCGACCGCGCTCAGCCCGTAAGCATACGCGATCAGATGCAATACACGGCGCTGCCACGCTTGCTTGCGCGCTGGCGCGGCGGCGGCCGTCTGTACCGACATCAGGACAAGGCGCTTAGTCGAGGATCTTGAAACGCGGATCATCCGGGTCGATCGACGAGATACCGCGTGCTTCTTCGGTCATCTGCGTCTCTTCGGCACGGCTTTCGCTGTGTTTCTTCTCTTCCAGATGCTGGTAAATCGCATTCACCAGTTCCGGGCAACCCTGATGGTTCAGCGCGGAGATCTCGAAGACGGGACCTTTCCAGGCGAAACGCTTGAGGAAGTCCTTGACGATCTTCTTGCGCTCTTCTTCCGGCACCATGTCGAGCTTGTTCAACACCAGCCAGCGCGGCTTGTCGACCAGCGACTCGTCATACTTCTTCAATTCCTTGACCAGCGCCTTGGCTTCCTTGACAGGATCGACGTTGGTTTCAAACGGCGCCAGGTCGACGATGTGCAACAGCAGACCCGTGCGCTGCAAGTGGCGCAGGAATTGATGGCCCAGGCCCGCGCCTTCGGAAGCGCCTTCGATCAAGCCGGGAATGTCGGCGATCACAAAGCTCTTCTCGTGCGACACGCGCACCACGCCCAAGTTCGGGTGCAGGGTAGTAAATGGGTAATCGGCAATTTTCGGACGCGCGTTCGAGACGGCCGAAATGAAGGTCGACTTGCCGGCGTTCGGCATGCCCAGCAGGCCAACGTCGGCCAGGACTTTCAGTTCCAGGCGCAGTTCGCGGCGTTCGCCTTCCTTGCCCTCGCCTTTTTGGCGCGGTGCGCGGTTGGTCGAGGACTTGAAGTGGATATTGCCCCAGCCGCCTTCGCCGCCCTTGGCCAGCATTTCGGTCTGGCCGTGTTCGGTCAGATCGGCCAGGATTTCGCCGCTCGCGTTGTCGATGATCAAGGTGCCGACCGGCATGCGCAGGTGGATATCATCGGCGCCCTTGCCATAGCAATCTGCGCCACGGCCAGGCTCGCCATTGCGAGCCTTGTGCATTTTGGAGAAGCGGAAATCGACGAGCGTGTTGATATTGCGGTCGGCGACTGCCCAGATGGTACCGCCCTTGCCGCCATCGCCGCCATCGGGACCGCCGAAAGGCCGGAATTTTTCACGGCAGAAAGAGGCGCAGCCGTTGCCGCCATCGCCCGCGATGACTTCGATTTTTGCTTCGTCGATAAACTTCATAATTTTGCCGCCATAAAACTAAAAAGGCTCTACCTTGGGCAGAGCCTTTCGATTGAAGGCTTGCGCCTTACATCATGCGATCATTGCGGAGCGAACTGGCGCCCCGCGCTGAATTACGCTGGTACTGCTGCGTTAGGTACAACGGTCACGAATTGCTTCGAGCCAGCACCTTTGACAACGAACTTCACTTTGCCCGCGATCAGCGCGAACAAGGTGTGGTCTTTGCCCATGCCTACGCCTTCGCCAGCGCGCACCGGGGTGCCGCGTTGACGAATGATGATGCCGCCAGCATTGATAGCTTGGCCGCCGTAGACTTTAACGCCCAGACGTTTTGATTCTGAATCACGGCCGTTTCGCGTTGTGCCGCCGCCTTTTTTATGTGCCATTTAAGACTCCTTGATAGCTGATTAATTCAAACAGCGGCGATTAGCCGTTGATCGAAACGATTTGGATTTCGGTAAAATTCTGGCGATGGCCTTGATGCTTTTGGTAGTGCTTACGACGACGCATCTTGAAAATTTTGACCTTATCATGGCGACCATGCGCCACAACCGTAACCAGTACCGTTGCACCTTCGACCAATGGAGCACCAAACTTGATGCTATCGCCCGCGCCTACTGCGAGAACTTGATCGATGGTGATTTCGGAACCAATGTCTGCCGGTATCTGTTCTACTTTAAGTTTTTCGCCAGCGACAACTTTGTATTGTTTGCCACCGGTTTTTATGACCGCGTACATGATTTGAAACCTCATCAAATGTTGAAAGAATTTGTCCCACTGCCATGAAAAGCAAGCCGTGCACAACAGGGGGAACCAGCGATTATACACGGACTGAGAAATTGCGTCAAAAACTATTCACAAAGGCCGGTGATCGTGGTATGTCGACAACCTGACCATCATGTCAGGCTCGCGCCAGGCGGACAGGAAAACGCGCGCCAGTGCCAACAAGATCAATCAATTGCTCTACAGCCATAGGCAAACGTCACGCACGCGCAAGCCTTGTCGTATAATCGCGGCACCCACAATCTAATGCAGGTTCGCCTTGTCTGACGCTAACAAACACGTTAACCAAAACACCATCGTGCAAACGATTGCCGCCGATATGGACGCAGTCAATACGGTGATCCGCCAAAAGTTGCACTCCGATGTAATTCTGATCAACCAGATCGCTGAATACATCATCAGCGCAGGCGGCAAACGCATCCGTCCCGTGCTGATCTTGCTGGTGGCCAATGCCCACGCCTATCGCGGCACGGCGCACCATGAACTGGCCGCCGTGGTCGAATTCATCCACACCGCCACCCTGCTGCACGATGACGTCGTCGACGAATCGTCGATGCGCCGCGGACGCCAGACGGCCAATGCCCTGTTCGGCAATGCCGCTTCGGTGCTGGTGGGCGACTTCCTGCACTCGCGCTCGTTCCAGCTGATGGTCTCGCTGAATAATATGCGCGTCATGCAAATCCTCTCCGACGCCACCAACGTGATCGCCGAAGGCGAAGTGCTGCAGTTGCTGAACATGCACGATCCGGACGTGACGCAAGACAGCTACCTGAACGTCATCCGCTCGAAGACGGCCAAGCTGTTCGAAGCGTCGGCGCAACTGGGTGCCCTGATCGCCGGCGCCAGCGAAGACGATATCGAAGCGGCTGCCGAATACGGCCGCTCGCTGGGCACGGCTTTCCAGCTGATCGACGACGTGCTCGACTATGCAGGCGACGCCACCGAAATCGGCAAGAACGTGGGCGACGACTTGCGCGAAGGCAAACCGACCATGCCGCTGATCTGGCTGATGGAAAACGGTACGCCAGAACAACGCGAACTGGTGCGCAGCTGCATCGAGCAAGGCGACGAACAGCATTTCGACGCCATCCTCGCCGCCATCACCAGCAGCGGCGCCCTCGACTACACGCGCAAGCAGGCGGAAATCGCCGGCCAGCGCGCCGCCGATGCCATCGCCGGCTGGCCGGACAGCGCCTACAAGCAATCCATGCTGCAACTGTGCTCGTTTGCCGTGGACCGCAATCACTGATCGCGTTTCACGACAAGTAATGAAAAACGGCGCCACTGGCGCCGTTTTCTTTATGCCTTGCTCTCGTGCTCCATCGCCGCGCCCGCCAATGCCTGCACGATGGCTGGCGCCGCTTCCAGCCGCTCGCTGTAGCGGCTGCCCAGGTAATCGCGGCGGTCGCGCACCAGCAAGGTGAATTTATACAGTTCCTCCATGACGTCGACCAGGCGCTCGTAGTACGGCGACGGCTTCATGCGGCCGTCATCGTCGAATTCCTGGTATGCCTTGGCGACGGACGACTGGTTCGGGATCGTCACCATGCGCATCCAGCGTCCCAGCACGCGCAAGCCGTTGACGGCATTGAACGATTGCGAACCACCCGACACTTGCATCACGGCCAGGGTGCGGCCCTGTGTCGGCCGCACGCTGCCCGTTTCCAGCGGCAACCAGTCGATCTGCGATTTGAACACGCCCGTGACGGCGCCATGGCGTTCGGGGCTGCACCACACCTGCCCTTCCGACCAAAGCGACAGCGCGCGCAATTCCTGCACTTTCGGATGTTCGGGCGACACGCTGTCGACCATGGGCAAGCCGTGCGGATCGAACACGCGCGTGTCGGCGCCGAAGTGGCGCAGGATACGCTCCGCTTCCAGGGTCAGCAGCTTGCTGTACGAGCGCTCGCGCAAGGAACCGTACAGCAGCAGGATGCGCGGCGCATGCGTGGACACCTGCGCCGGCGCCAATTTATCCAGGCTGGGCAAGTCCAGGTGCGCGGCGCTGATGTTCGGTAAATCCTCCATGTCAGACCACCGGCTTGCCGTCGGCGCCCACCACGGCCTGGCCGTCTTCCTTGACGAATGCCCCTTGCTGCGGCAGCGGCAGGATGTCCAGCACTTTTTCCGATGGCCGGCACAGGCGCACGCCCAGTTCCGTGACGACGATGGGGCGGTTGATCAAAATAGGATGGGCTTGCATGGCATCGAGCAGGGCCGCATCGCTCAGTTCAGGATTGGCCAGGCCCAGCTCGTCGTACAGGGCGCCCTTGTCGCGCATCACGGCGCGCACGGTCAGGCCGGCACGGGCGATCAGGTCGACCAGTTCCTCGCGCGAAGGCGGATGCTTGACGTAGTCGATGATGATGGGCTCGACGCCCGTGTTGCGGATCAAGGCCAGGGTATTGCGCGAGGTGCCGCAGGCAGTGTTGTGATAGATCGTGATCGTCATGTCGTGATGTCCTTCAGCAATTAGGTTCACTGACGCAGCAAGGCGCGCCAGCGCAGCAGTTCTCGGTCAAGAAGGCCAGCAAGCCGTTCATGCCCGCATAGTTGGCCGCGTAGATGATGGAGCGGCCCGCCTTGCTCGCCGTCACCAGATTGGCATGCGCCAGCTCCTTCAGGTGAAACGACAGCGACGAGGGCGCTATCGCCAGCGCTTCGGCGATTTTCGTCGCCGCCATGCCTTGCGGCCCCGCTTGCACCAGCAGGCGGAATACGGCCAGCCGCGATTCCTGTGCCAGCGCAGCCAGAGCCACGATGGCGGCAGCATTCGTCAGCGATGTCGCTTCGCTCGCTATTGTCTCTGTATTTTCCATATTTCAATGATAGTCGAATTATTGAATCATTTCAAGCGACACGCCTTGGCTACGTATCTTACGTAACCTGGCGCACCGACTGTCGTGATCGATCGGTCTACCTTGATGAAAAAATCACTGTGATCGGCATCCCCATGACACGCTCGACACCCCTGAAAATCCTCGGCTGGAGCCTGGCCGCCCTGCTGGCCCTGATCGTCATCGCGGCCATCTTCGTGCTGACCTTCGACTGGAACCGCGCCCGCCCCTACATCAACGAAAAAGTGTCGGAAAGCACGGGCCGCAGCTTCGTCATCGGCGGCGACCTGCAAGTCACATGGCAGCGAGGGTTGACGACGGAGCCAGGCTGGCGCCGCTACGTGCCACGCCCCCACATCAGTGCCCAGGACGTGCGCATAAGCAACCCGGACTGGGCGACGGCAGGCCCGCAACTGGCCAGCGCGCGCCGCATCGACGTGGCCATCCATCCGCTGCCCCTGTTGCAGCACAGGCTGGTGCTGACGGACCTGGCGCTCGACTCTCCCAATATTGCCCTGCAGCGGCGCGCCGATGGCAGCAACAGCTGGACCTTGAAGGACAACGGCCCGTCGGCATGGGACGTGGAAATCCAGCGCATGGCCTTCGGCGACGGCGCCATCCGCTACCTCGACGAGGGCATCGCGCTCGACGTGCGCGCCAAGGTCAGCTCGACGGCGCCCGACGCCATGCCCGGTGACGCGCCAGGCAGCGCGCCCGTGCAGAGATACGGCATCGCCTTCACCCTGGGCGGCACCTACCGCAAGGCGCCCGTGACGGGCGGCGGCAAGGCGGGCGCCGTGCTGTCATTGACCGACAACAACACCGTGTATCCCGTGCAGGCGCATGCCGTGCTGGGCAAGAACAAGGCCAGCATCGACGGCACCTTGAAGGACCCGCGCTCGCTGTCCGGCATCGACCTGCAGCTGAGCCTGGCCGGCGCCAGCATGGCCGACCTGTATCCGCTGACGGGCGTGCTGCTGCCGGAAACGCCGGACTACGCCACCAGGGGCCGCCTGCTGGGCAAGAAGGACGGCGCCAGCTGGACCTGGACCTATCAAAACTTCAAGGGCACGGTGGGTAGGAGCGACCTGGCCGGCACCCTGCAGTACTTGCCGCGCCAGCCGCGTCCCTTGCTGCGCGGCGAAGTGACGTCGCAGCAGCTGCGCCTGGAAGACCTGGGCCCCAGCATCGGCGCCGACAGCAATGCGCAGAAACAGGCGCGCGGCAAGGCGCCCGTGCAACCCGAGAATAAAACCTTGCCCGTGGAACAGTTCAACACGGCCAAATGGAATGCGCTCGACGCCGACGTGAAGTTTACGGGCAAGAAACTGGTGCGCACGCATGACATTCCATTCAACGACGTCGTTGCCAACATTCACCTGAAAGACAAGGTGCTGAGTTTGACGCCGCTCAACTTCGGCATGGCCGGTGGCGACATCACCTCGAACATCACGCTCGATGGCCGTCAAAAGACCATCGCCGCGCAAGCCAAGGTGGCGGCGCGCCATCTCAAAATTCGCGAACTGTTTCCCAAGCTGCAATCGATGCAAGCGAGTTTCGGCGAAGTGTATGGCGACGCGGCGCTGACGGGCCATGGCAACTCCGTCTCGGCCATGCTGGCCAGCGCGAACGGCGAACTGGCGGCCACCGTCAGCGAAGGCTCCGTCAGCCAGTTCATGCTGGAACTGGCAGGGCTGAACCTGGCCAATGCCGTCTTCGTGAAAATCTTTGGTGACAAGCAAGTCCACCTGAACTGCCTGGCCAGCGACTTCGCCGTCACGAATGGCCAGGCAAACGTGCGCCGCTTCGTGCTCGACACGGACACGGCCGTCGTGAATGTCACGGGCAACGTCAACCTGGCAAACGAAACCCTGAACCTCGACGTGCGCCCCCGTACCAAGGGCGCCCGCATCATCACCCTGCGCACGCCGCTGTATGCGAAAGGCACGTTCAAGAATCCGGACGTAGGCCCGCAAAAAGGCCCGCTGGCCCTGAAAGCGGGCGCCGCCGTGGCCCTGGCCACCATCGTCACGCCGCTGGCCGCCCTGCTGCCGCTGGTCAACGTCGACAAAGCCCCCGACACGGACTGCGCCGCCGTCATGGCGCAAGCGAACGCCACCCGCAAGGCGCCGACGTCGCCGGCGACAAATGCACCGGCGAAAAAAGTCAGCGAAGCGGATATCAAAAAGGCCCAGCAGGAAAAGAAATAAGCTTTGACGCAGCCGCTTGAAACCCGCCCCGCCATCTGCTGTAATACCAGTATGCGGGGTGTGGCTCAGCCTGGTAGAGCGCTGCGTTCGGGACGCAGAGGCCGGAGGTTCGAATCCTCTCACCCCGACCAGTCCTTTATTCCTTGCTGCGCCTGCATCAACTGCTGCCACCTTGACCCACGCGTTGGCGTGTTGCCGGGAAGTATGATATTAATTGAACAATTGATTAATTGAACACTTCCATCGCGCAAGGGTACGGTCTTATGTCTTTCCTGATAGTTCTGGCTGCACTGGCCTTCCTCATGCTGGCCGCCTACCGCGGCTACAGCGTGATCCTGTTTGCCCCCGTCGCCGCGCTCGGTGCCGTGCTGCTGACCGATGCGTCTGCCGTACCGGCCGTGTTCAGCGGCATCTTCATGGAAAAGATGGTGGGCTTCATCAAACTGTATTTCCCCGTCTTTTTGCTCGGCGCCGTGTTCGGTAAACTCATCGAGCTATCCGGCTTTTCCCAGTCCATCGTCGTGGCCGCCATCCGCTACATCGGCAGTGCGCGCGCGAATGCCGTCATCGTCGCAGTCTGTGCGGCCCTGACCTATGGCGGCGTGTCGCTGTTCGTGGTGGTGTTCGCCGTCTATCCGTTCGCGGCCGAGCTGTATCGCCAGAGCAATATCCCCAAACGGCTGATGCCGGGCGCCATTGCCCTGGGCGCGTTCTCGTTCACCATGGATACCCTGCCCGGCACGCCGCAAATCCAGAACATCATTCCCACCACCTTCTTCAACACGACCGGCTGGGCCGCGCCATGGCTGGGCACCATCGGTGCCGTGCTGACGGTGATCATGGGGCTGGCTTTCCTGGAATGGCGCCGCCGTTCCGTCATGGCGACGGGCGAAGGCTATGGAGTGGAAGCGGAACAGGCCAGGACCGGCGGTGGCGACCTGCCCCATCCGCTGCTGTCGGTGGCGCCCTTGGTGCTGGTGGGCGTGGCCAACTTTGCGCTGACCAAGCTGATTCCCCACTGGTATGGCGACAGCTATGTGCTCACCGCCGAGGCCCTGCCCGGCTTGCATGCGCCCGTGTCGACGTCGATAGGCGCCGTGACCGGTATCTGGGCCGTGGAAGGTGCCTTGTTGCTGGGCATCTTGCTCGTGTGCATTACCGCCTTCGGGCGCATTCGCGCCGCCTTTGCCGAAGGCACCAAGGCGGCCGTGGGCGGCGCGCTGCTGGCGGCCATGAATACGGCGTCCGAATATGGCTTCGGCGGCGTCATCGCGGCCCTGCCCGGTTTCCTTGCCGTCAGCAACACCTTGCGCAGCGTGCCCGATCCCCTCGTCAACGCAGCCGTGTCCGTAACGACCCTGGCCGGCATCACGGGCTCGGCATCGGGCGGCATGAGCATCGCGCTGGCGGCCATGTCGGACAGTTTCATCCAGGCGGCGCAGCAGGCGCACATTCCGCTCGAAGTCATGCACCGCGTGGTGGCCATGGCCAGCGGCGGCATGGATACCTTGCCGCACAATGGCGCCGTGATCACCCTGCTGGCCGTCACGGGCCTCACGCACCGCCAGTCCTACCGCGACATTTTCGGCATCACCGTCATCAAGACGGTGGCCGTGTTCCTCGTCATTGCCATCTATTACCTGACGGGGCTGGTCTGAGGGTTGGGGCAAGCTACAGCCGCGGCGACGATGCCGGCTTGGCCACCGCTTGCGCCGGCTTGAACAGGTGGCTGATGCCCATGGTCAGCAGCGGGCCGGCCAGCGCCAGGTAGGAACTGTCGACACCGTACGGATTGCCCGCCAGGAACCAGCCGATGGTGGCGATCACGGAGACGATCACGCCAACGAAGGCGCCGCGCGGCGTGCCGAACTTCGGCGCATAGAAGGCCATCAGCACCAGCACGGCCAGGGTGGCGCGCAAGGCCTTGCCGAGGAAGGCGATCATCAGCAGCTTTTCCGCATACAGCGCCAGCACCAGCGGCAGCAAGCCGGCCACGACGATGGCGATGCGCAGGAACATCAGCGATTTCGCGTCGTTCTTCGCCTTGTTGTACCAGGGATCATAAAAATCCTTCATGGCCAGGGTGGCCGATGCCAGGGTGGTGGCGGAAATGCCGCCGAACAGGGCGCCGGCCAGGCCGACGATCATGATGCTGGCGGAAAACGCCGGCATGTGGGCGATCAGGGTCGGAAACGCGTCGATCGACTTCATGCCCGGATACAGCACGGCGCTGCACATGCCGATCAGGGCCGCCATCAGGCCGAACGGGATCATCAGCGACGACACGTAATAGCAGGCGCGCTTGGCCACGGCCGGGTTGTCCGTGCTGACGAGGGCCTGGATCACGTATTGCGTGGCGAAGATGGAACCGATGCCGCCGATCATCCAGGCGATGATCTGGCCCCAGCCGATCTCGACCCAGTTGAACATCTTGGCCGGCAGCTGCGCCTGCAGCGCGCCGATGCCGCCCGTCGCTTCCAGCGCATACGCCAGCGCCAGGATCACGCCCAGGTACTTGACGATGGAGTGGGCGAAATTGGTGTACACCACCGAGCGCATGCCGCCCAGGCTGACATACATCACGGTGATGGCCCCCACCAGCAAAATGGCCACGGTTTTATTGATGTGCAGCACGGCCGCCAGCACGGCACCGCCGCTCGCGTACAGGGCCACGGCAACGATGCTCAGCGCGACGATGGTGAGGATCGATGCCGCATAGCGCACGGGTTCGCCATACGTTTGCGCCAGGATGCCGGAAATCGTCGACTGCCCGCTTTCCTTGTATTTTTTGACCAGCACGATGGCCAGCAGCAAGAAGCCCAGCGACAGCGCCACCAGATTCCAGGCGGCGGAAATGCCCAGTTCATAGCCCTTCTGGGCCGTGCCGATGCTGACGGAACTGCCGATGAATTCCGACAGCAGCAGCGCGCCGATCAGGAAGGCGGGATAGTTGCGCCCGCCCGCCGTCATGCCCTCGGCGCTGTTGGCATGCTTGCGCACGCTATACGTAATGTACGACATGAGGGCAAAATAGCCCACCGTGACCGCAGCGATAATGATCAATCTGTTTTCCATCCGTCTACTCCAAGTCTGCTTTTCTTATTATTATTTTTCAAGAAAGCTTCCCCTGCCGCATGCCGGACCAGCCGGTCGCGGTGCTCAGGGGAAAACCACATTCCTGCCGTACCGATACGCTACAGCAAGCCTCACACTAAAAAATTCCGCAACTGCTCTGTAAACAAGTCCGCCGCCTCGATGTTCGAGATATGCGAGGCAGGCAGGCTTGCCAGGCGGGCGCCCGCAATCTGCTGCTGCAGCCAGCGCCCGTCGTCGATGGTGGTGACGGGATCGTGCTTGCCCGCGATGACCAGGGTCGGCACGGCGATCGTGCCGACGCCGGCGTGCAAGTCCGCCCGGGCCAGCATGTCGCAGCAGGCCGCGTAGCCGCCGGCATCCTGGCCGCGCAAGATGCCGGCCAGGCGCGCCACCGTGCCTGCTTCGCGTTCGATAAACTGCGGCGTGAACCAGCGCGCGGCAGCGCTCCCGGCCACCGCGGCCATGCCGTCGCGGCGCACTTGCTCCGCCCGCAACTGCCACGGCGCGGCGCCGCCGATGCGCGCCGCCGTATTCGCCAGCACGAGCCGCGTCAGGCGCTGCGGCTGGTGTATGCCCAGCCACTGACCCGTCAAGCCGCCCATGGAAATGCCGCAGAAGGCGGCGCGGGCGATATCGAGGTGGTCGAGCAGCGCCACCACGTCCAGGCCCAGCCGCTCGATGCCGAACGGCGCGCCGCCGCTGGCCGACTGGCCATGGCCGCGCGTGTCGTAGCGCACGACAAAAAAGTCGCCGGCCAGAGCGGCCGCTTGCGCATCCCACATCGACAGGTCGGTGCCGAGGGAATTCGACAGGACCAGGCAAGGCTTGCTGCGCTCGCCATCCGTGCGGAAATGCATGCGGCTAGCGTCCACGCGGAACGTATGCATGACAGTGTCGTTGCCTATCATTGCATCTCTCCTCAGGCATCGCCGTCGCGCACCGACGAGGGATGGCGGCACAGCGGCATCACGTCGATCTGCATGTAGGGGAATAGCGGCAGCGAGGTCAGCAAATCATGCAGCTCGTCGATGCTATCGACGTCGAAGACGCTGACGTTGGAGTACTGCCCGGCGATGCGCCACAGGTGGCGCCACTTGCCCTCGTGCTGCAGGCGCTGGGCCAGTGCCTTTTCCGTTTGCTTGAGCTGCGCCGCCTGTTCGGCCGGCATGCTCAATGGCAGGTTCACGTTCATGCGTACATGGAATAACATGATTTCTCCTTATTGACGCTGCATGGAATGCAGCTTGTCCATATCGATCTCGACGCCCAGGCCCGGGCCCGTCGGCACCTGCAGCATGAAGTCGCGGTACACGAGCGGCTCGCGCAAGACTTCCTGCGTCAGCAGCAGTGGGCCGAACAGCTCCGTGCCCCAGGCCAGTTCGGCAAACGTGGCGCAGACGTGGGCCGTGGCGGCCGTGCCGACGCCGCCTTCGAGCATGGTGCCGCCGTACAGGCCCACGCCGGCCAGGCGCGCCACGGTGGCCACTTCCAGCGCGGGCAGCAAGCCGCCCGACTGCGTGATTTTTACGGCATACACGTCGGCCGCGTCGGCCTGGGCCAGCGCCAGCGCATCGGCGGGACCGTGCAAGGCTTCGTCGGCCATGATGGCCACGTCGAAGCGCTGCTTCAGGCGCGCCAGCGCGGCGCGGTTGCCCGCCTTCACGGGTTGCTCGATCAGGTCGATGCCGCCCGCTTCCAGCGCAGCGATGCCGCGCACGGCATCCGTCTCGCTCCAGGCCTGGTTGACATCGACGCGCACGCTGGCCCGTTCGCCCAGCGCCCGCTTGATCTCCAGCACGTGGGCCACGTCATCCATCACGTCACGCAGGCCGATCTTCAGCTTGAAGATGCGGTGGCGGCGCAAGTCCAGCATTTTTTCCCCTTCGGCGATATCGCGCGCGGTGTCGCCGCTGGCCAGCACCCAGGCTACGGGCAGCGCATCGCGCACCCGGCCGCCCAGCAATTCCGACAGCGGCACGTTCAGGCGGCGCGCCTGCGCGTCCAGCAGCGCCGTCTCGATCGCGCACTTGGCGAAGCGGTTGCCCTGGATGACCTTGCGCACCTTGGCCATCGCCTTGGCGACCTCGCTCGCTTCCATGCCCACCAGCAGCGGCGCGATATAGGTATCGATATTCGTCTTGATGCTTTCCGGGCTTTCGCCGCCATAGCCCAAGCCGCCGATGGTGGTCGCTTCGCCCCAGCCGGTGATGCCGTCGGCGCAACGCAGCCGCACCAGCACCAGCGTCTGCGTATGCATGGTCGCGACGGACATCCGGTGCGGGCGGATGGTTGGCACATCGACCAGGTAGGTCTCGATATTTTGAATCATATTTATTCCGTATAATTCTGTGGAGTGGTGACACGATATGCCCCGAATCTCCCCACGTCCAACACCGAGTTGGTATCAAACCTATACCTGAAAGGTATGAAGATGGAATTACGGCACTTGCGCTACTTCGTTGCGGTCGCGGAGGAAAGGAACTTCACGCGGGCCGCCGCGCGCCTGCACATCGCGCAGCCGCCGCTGAGCCGGCAGATGCAGCAGCTGGAAGAAATCCTGGGCGTGACGCTGATCGAAAAGGGCTCGCGTCCCTTGCGGCTGACGGAGGCGGGCGAGTTTTTCCTCGCCCATGCGCGGCCCCTGCTCGACCAGGTGCGCGACCTGCAGGCGATGACGCAGCGCGTGGGCAAACTGGAACGCACCCTGTCGATCGGCTTTGTCGCCTCGACCCTGTATGGGGAATTGCCCGACATCGTGCACCGTTTTTGCGAGCGCCATCCCGAGGTCGACGTGAGCCTGCATGAAATGACGACGGTGCAGCAACTCAAGGCCCTGAAGGAAGGCCGCATCGACGTGGGTTTCGGGCGCCTGAAAAGCGAAGACCCCAGCATCCGCCGCATCCTGCTGCGCGAAGAGCGGCTGGTGGTGGCCCTGCCGCCCGGCCACCGACTGGCCATGGGGGAAGGCGGATTGCGCCTGACTGACCTGATCCACGAAACCCTGCTCGTATATCCGAAAGCACCCCGCCCCAGCTTTGCCGACCAGGTGCTGGGCATGTTCAGCGAAGGCAATGTCACGCCCGGCCCCGTCACGGAAGTGCGCGAGCTGCAGATTTCCATGGGACTGGTGGCGGCCGGCCAGGGCATTTCCATCGTGCCGGAAAGCGTGCAAGCCATGCATCACCGGAACGTCGTGTACCGCAAGCTGGACGACAAGCATGCGTTCTCGCCCATTTTATTCAGCATGCGGCATATGGACCGCTCGCCGGAACTGGACAGCCTCCTCGCCGCCGTGTACTCGATCTACGATGAACACGGCATCGCGCACGTCAAGGAAAGCCTGTAGCAGCTAGAGGGCGGCGTCGACCAGCAATTCGGGACGCAGCGCGCGGATGCGCAGCTCCGTAAAATAGCCGCCCGCCTCGTTGTAGCGCAGATAGTGGCGGCCGCAGTCCAGGCAGCGGGCCACCTGGCTCAGATTCGCGGGATAGTAGCGCGGCGCGATGGGCGCGTCCGCGCTGTCGTAGTGCGTGCCGCGCGGATGGTATTCGGCAAACGTCGGCTCCTCGTACGGATCTTCACGCAGGGTGCCGATTTCTTCGAAGCGGTCCAGCTGCAGCGAAGTGGGAAGACGCTGCCATGCGTCCAGCGGGACGGTGCAGCAACTGCATTTTCTTGTCACCAGCGCCGACGTGGCGGCCAGTGCGGACAGGGCGGGAAAGTCGATGAATAACATGCGTCAACCAGTACAAGGGGGCGGCCCATGGCAACGAGCCTGGCCGCGCCCCTTATTCTAGCGCAGACGCATCCTGCCGATACGCGCGCCACATTTCGCCAGGAGCAGTTCCAGCAGCATCAGCATGCCGCCAGAAACGAACAGCAGCGGCATCAGCGCGCACATGGCGGCCACCACCAGCCAGGCCAGCGCGGAAGGCGAGGTCCAGGCGCCTGGCAGCAGCCGGGGCAAGCCCAGCGAACCTGGCAGGCGCCGCTTGAAAAACATCACCCAGCCCGATACCAGCGAGAACAGCACGCTGGCGCCGAACAGGAGTAACAGCGCCTGATTCCACCAGCCGAATTCGCCCCGATGGAACGGGATGCCGATGGCGGTGGCCTTGCCGAACGCCGTCTGCGCCTCCCACCCCGCGTAATACAGGGGCTTGCCGCTGTAGGCATCGAATTGCAGGTCGAAGCGCAAGGTGGGCTGACTGCGGTCGGCCATGGTGGCGCGCCACACATCGTCCTGGCTGGCCGGCGCCGTCAGCTGCACGGCGATGGCGGGCGCGTGGCTGCGCGCCACCTGCCAGGCGCCCTGCCAGTCGAGCGGAGCACCTTCCTCGCGCGAATGCAGACCACGCGGCACGGGCGGCGGAGCCTGGCCGCTGACGTCGCGCAGCGCGCGGATGCGCCCGCCCGCCTGCTGACTCCACGTCAGCCCCGTCGTCAGGATCACCACGCTGACGACGCCGAGTACCACGCCGAGAAAAGCATGCCACTGGCGCCAGCCGTTGCGCCCCCGCGCGCCCCGCTTCGGCAAGCCCGATTGCGCGCCGCGCGGCCACCACAGCACCACGCCAGTCACCAGCATGACCATCAGCCAGCTGGCGGCCAGCTCGATCATCCAGCGCCAGCCATCATTTTGCAGCAGCCGCGAATGCAGCTTTTTCGCCCAGTTGCCGAAGCGCTCACTGCTGGCCAGGCTGCCCAGTACGCGCGCGTCATACGGATTCACGTAGAAGATGATGGCTTGCGCGGGCAGGCCGAACTTCGGCCTGGCTGGCGTGGCCGGCGCGGCATGTGCGCCATGGCCTGCATGTTCATCCTGCGCGCCGCCGGGCGGCGCGAACGCCACCTGCACCGCGTCGTCCTGTTGAAACGGCGGCACCACGTGCTGCACCGTCCAGCCACGTGGCGCCGTCCGCTCCGCGGCCGCCACGGCGGCGTCCAGCGGCAGCAAGGACGCTTGCGGCGCCACGTGATCGAGGTGCTGGTACAGCCTTGCCTCGATCTGCGGCGTAAACACATACAAAATGCCCGTCAGGGTGGCCACCAGCGCAAACGGCGAGGCGATCAGCGCAGCCCAGAAGTGGATGCGCCAGTACAGGCTTTTACGGCGAGCGATGAGAAAGGTGTGATCGTCCATGGCCATCCTCACAGTGCGTTGAAGGTATAACCCAGGCCCAGCATCACGCTGCGCGGCGCACCGGGCGTGTACTGATTCTGGCTGTTCGGCGCATAGCTGCCCACGCCGGCGTAACTGCTGCTGGCCGAATCGGCATAGCGTTTATCGGCCACATTGCGCACCTGCGCCCACGCTTCCAGGCCCCGCGCAAGCTGGTAGCTGGCGCGCAGGTTCAGCAGCGCGTGGCCCTGGTACTCCACCGTGTTGGCGTTGTTCATCCAGTAGCGGCCCTGGTGCACGGCTTCGAGTGCGATACGCGCGCCGGCCACGGGCTGGTAGCCGATCTCGATCGAGGTGATGTCGCGCGGCGCCTGCGGCATGGTGCGGCCGCTGTAATCGAGGGTACTGGAGAGCTGGTAGCGCAGGTAGCGGTGGCGCGCGATGGCCGTGGCGAAGCGCGCGTCGAACGGGCCGCTGTCGTAATTCAGGCCCAACTCCAGGCCCTCGCTGCGCGTGCGTCCCGCATTGCGGTTTTCGCTGTTGCCCGGCGAGAGCGTATAGCTGACGATGGTGTCGCGCCCGTCGAGGCGGTACAGGGCCGTGTCGAGTTTCAATCGTCCCTGCAGGAAGGCCCAGCGCAAGCCCAGTTCATAGTTGTTGTAGACGGACGGCTGCAGGTCGGCGATGCCCGTCTTGCCATACAGCTGGCTCACCTCGGGTGGCGTAAAACCCTGGCTGACGTTCGCATACGCGCTGCCCGCATGGCCGATGGCGTAGGTGGCGCCCAGCTTCGGGCTGACGTGCGAAAAGCGGCGCGACTCGTCGGGCGCGCCATAATTGACGCTGCCGCCCGGTGCCAGCCTGTTGTGGTAGTCGTAGCGGATGGCGTCCGAGCGTCCGCCCAGCACCACGCGCGTGCCCGCCAGCGGAGAAAATTCCCATTGCGCGAAGACGGCCGTGTTCAGAATGTCCGTCCGGTAGTCGCGCACGCCCTGCGGATTGGACGCATTGGACAGCGTGTAGCGCAGGTAGCGGCCCGTGGCGGCATCGCGCACGATGGACAGGTTATCGCTGACAAAGGGATTGTCGCTCTTGTCCACGTAGACGCCGGCAATCAGGCGCGAACGCAGCCACGCGAATTCCTGCTGGTGCTTCACGTCCAGCCCCAGCGAATCGACGTGGTTGTTGTTGATGACGCCCTTGCACAGCATGCCTGCGCAGCTGCCGATCGAGTACGCGGGAATCTGCCCATGGTCATTTTTGCGCGTAAACACGGTGACGGTGCTGGTGCCATGGGCCGTCGTCGCGCCCTCCCACGCCAGATTCATGCGCGTGGTCTTGTCCTTGCGGTAGGTGAACGTGTTCAGGCTCTTGCCGCGATGGCTGCGGTAATCGTTCTCGAACAGGCTGCCCGTCATGGCCGCATCGAGATCCGTGTGGACGAGGGTGGCGCGCAGCTGCGAGGTGGGGCTGAGCGCATAGTCGGCGCGCAGCGAAAACGAATCCTTGTCGCCATAGCTGTACTCTTGCCAGTTGTCGCGCGAACGGCGCGAGCTGTAATGGGAAAAGCGCAGTCCCAGCGGGCCCCAGGTATCGCTGGCGGACGTGTCGTAGCGGGTGAAGCCGGCCACGCTGTCGCGTCGCACGCCCACCTTGGCCGTGGGCGTGGCGCTGGCGCCGGCCGTGAGGAAATTGACGGCGCCGCCGACGGCATTGCTGCCATACAGCGACGACGCGGCGCCCTTCACCACTTCCACGCCGCTGGCCCCCGCCATGTTCATCTCGTTGAGCGAGTTGTGATTGAAGACGCCCAGCGGACGGATGGGGATGCCGTCTTCCAGGTACTGGTAGACGGCATTCGTGCCGATGGGCTGGCGGATGCTCATGCTGTGCTGCTCGTTGCCCAGGTCATTCCAGTACACGCCGGCGATGCGGTTGAGGATATCGCCCATGGTCTTGGGTTTGTCGCGTTCCAGCGTTTTGGCATTGACGACGCCGATGGCCTGTGGCGTCTCGGACAGCCACGCCTGCGCGCGCGAGCCGGAAACGACGACGGTGTCGATGGCTTGGTCGGCGTGGCCAAGTTGCTGCGCCTGTGCGCACGGATATGCCAGGGCGATGGCGACGGCCAGCACCAATGATTTCTTGTTCATGTGATTCTCGTATAAGTGTGCGGATGCTGCGCGTCACACCGCAAGGTGGACAGCGCCAGCATTGAAAAAGCAAAGCAACTTAGGCGAGATTTGGCGGCGCGCGCGACTGCGCGGTGGACCAGATGAATAGTGGGGATGGGGACTGGTAGTACAGGGCCGGGAAAATCGCCGTGCCGATGGCGACGGGCAGCGGCAGCATGGGGCTGGCCGGCGGCAGGCCGACGGAACCCGCATGCGTGGAACAGAAGGCGCAATGCTCCATCTGCATGGCCTTGCCGCCGGATTTTTCATCGGCGGCGCCATCATCGGCCTGGACAAGCTGGACAAAACGGATGCCGGCCACCGAGCAGATTTCCGCCCAGCCGGAGCCCGCTTCCTGCTTGGCGTTGGCGACGGCCTGGGAAATCGATGGCGCGAGCGCCGCCAGCAGGATCGCAAAGCAGGCGATCCAGGCGGCAAAGCGGCGCGTGAACAAGGTCATTCCCATGGCCGCATTTTACCAGCGGCCGCCGGGACTGGGTAGCGCAAAGCGGCTCAGGCGGCCGGGCAGGCGGCGTTGCCGCTGTCAAAAGTGCGCACCACGCTCGCCGTATCGGCGGCGATGCGGGCGACGGCGCGCCGGTGCCCCAGCACCAGTTCATCGTAGCCGGCGCCCACCTTTTCATTGGCGATCGTGCGGCAGGTGACCACCTTGTTGCTGGCCAGCTGGCGCACGCTCCACACGGCGTCGATCAGCGCATACTGGCCCATCACGGACTCGAAACGCTGCACATTGGTGCTGATGCGGTACACGGGCAGGTTATCGGGATGCGGCGTGCGGAACACGTCGATGGCGCCCAGGTCGTTCGTCACGGCCGTCGACAGGGCCTGGCCGATCTCGCCGGCCAGCGGCCCCGCCCAGCGCTGCTGCTCCAGCAATTCGATGCGTCCCGATGGCGCCGTCACGACAAACTGGTTGCGGCTCACCTGCTGCGGCACGCTGACGGCCAGCACCTCGACATAGTATTTCACGGGCTTGGCCGGCTGCGCGTCGGCGCCGCCGCTGAGCGTATAGAAATGCTCGGGCTGGGGCGTGGAGCAGGCACCCAGCAGGATGGCTGTCATCAAAAGCGCAAAAATTGGCTGCTTCATTTTTTCTCATCTCCTTTTTTACCGCGGATCAGGGACTCGGGATGACGTTCCAGGTAATCCGACAGCGCGTTCAGCGATTGCAGGGTTTGCGTCAGCTGCTGCAATGCCTGGCGCACGTCCGACTGCAGCGGCGAATCCTGTTGCAGCACCTGTTCGGCCGTGCCAAAGGTCTGTTTCGCCGCCGTCAGGGTATCGCGCATTTCCGGCACCACCTGGCCATCGAGCTGCTTGAACAGGGTATTGGCCTGCTTGATGGTGGCATTCAGGTTATTGCCGATTTCCGCATACGGCACCTGATCGAGCTTGCGGGCGATGCTGGCGATCTGCGTCTGCAGTTCGTCGAGGGTATTCGGCACGGTCGGCACTTCCAGCGGATACTTGTTCAGCTCCAGCGCCACCTTCGGCGCTTTCGGGAAGAAGTCCAGCGCGATGTACAGCTGGCTGGTCAGCAGGTTACCCGTGCGCAGCTGGGCGCGCAAGCCACGGCTGACCATGCGTTCGAGCAGCTGGTGGCCGGCCGAGCCTTCCGCATCGTCGACGGCCGTCTTGAAGCGCATGCCCAGGCGGGCCGGGTACAGGTTGACGGTGACAGGCATGCGGAAGTTCTTCTTCACCGGGTCGAACTCGATGCCCACCGAACGCACCTCGCCCAGCACGATGCCGCGGAAGTCCACCGTGGCGCCGGGCTGCAAGCCGCGCAGGGACTGGTCGAAATAGAATACGGTGGTAATGGCTTCACCATCGGGCTCGCGCATGGCGCTGGCCTCGTCGGCCGCCAGGCGGTAATTGGTGCCGGCCGGCGCCGGTTCTTCGGGCTTGCGGCCATTTTCCGCCTCGAAGGCGATGCCGCCCACCAGCATGGCGGCCAGCGACTGCGTATTCAGCTTGAAGCCGTTGGAATCGAGGCGCACGTCGACGCCGCTGGCATGCCACCAGCGCGCATTCTTGCCGACGAACTGGTCATACGGCGCGTTCACGAAGACCGACATGGTGATGCCGTTGCCATCCTTGTCCAGCGCGAAGCTGACCACCTTGCCCACGCGCAGGCGGTGGAAGAACAGGGGCGAGCCCACGTCGACGGAACCGAGACTGTCCGCATGCAGGGTATACAGCTTGCCCTTCTGGTCGCCGGCCACGGCGGGCGGATTTTCCATGCCGGCGAAGTTCTCCTTTTTGGCTTCCGACTTGCCCGTGTCGACGCCGATGTAGGCGCCCGACAGCAAGGTACCCAGCCCCGTCACGCCGCTGGCGCCGATCTGCGGACGCACCACCCAGAAGCGCGAATCGGCGGTGGCGAAGCGGCGCGCCTCCTTGCTCATGTCGATCGTCACCAGCACCTTGCTCAAGTCCTCGCCCAGGGTGATGGCGCGCACCTGGCCGATATCGACATCCTTGTACTTGACCTTGGTCTTGCCCGGCTCCAGGCCTTCGGCGCTATTGAAGCTGACCGTCACCGTGGGTCCCTGGTCAAGGATGGACTTGGCGGCCAGGCCGGCGCCGATCAGCGCGGCCAGCAACGGAATGAGCCAGACCAGCGACGGCAGCCAGCGGCTGCCCTGTTCCACATCGGGTTCCGGCAATGGACGGCCACCTGTTTCGGCAAGGCCGCCCGCTTCGTTGTCAGACATGCTGTTCTCCAATCACTGTATTGTTTCCGGTATTTGCCACCACCACGGGTTCTTCCTCGCCAGGCACCTGCCCATCGACGGGGTCCCAGATCAGGCGCGGGTCGAACTGCATCGCCGCCAGCATGGTCAGCACCACCACGGCGCCAAAGGCCAGCGCGCCGGGACCGGCCGTGATCACGGCCAGCGACTTGAAGCGCACCAGTGCCACCGTCAAGGTAACGACAAAGATGTCGAGCATGGACCAGCGGCCGATGAATTCGACCATGCGGTACAAGATGGTGCGCTGGCGCGGCCGCCAGCGCGAACGCCGCTGCGCGGTGAAGGCCAGCAGCGCCAGCACGCCCAGCTTGAGCATGGGCACGACCACACTGGCGATGAAAATGATGATGGCCAGGCCCTTCGAGCCGCTGGTCCAGAACAGCACCACGCCGCTCATGATGGTGTCGTTTTGTGCGCCAAACAGGGAATACGTCACCATCACAGGCAGCAGATTGGCAGGAATGTAGAGAATCATGGCGGCGATCAGCAAGGCCCAGGTGCGGTTGATGCTGTCCGGCTTGCGCACGTGCAGGGCAGTGCCGCAGCGCACGCAGGCCAGGTGCCTGCCCTTGCCCAGCGGCGGCGCCACCAGGCCGCAGGCGTGGCAGGGCAGCACCTTCTCGCCCGGCGCGAAGGCCTTGTAGCGGATGCCGGGCAGCGCTTGCCGGGTCAGGTCGTCGCCCAGGTTCCACAGGGCCTTCGGGTCGAACGAGACGACGATGGCCAGCATCAGGGTCAGCGCGCCAAACGCGAACAAGCCCGGTTGCGGCAGCACCGTGGCCAGGCTGGTCATCTTGACGACGGTGATCAGGATGCCGATCATCAGCACCTCCGTCATGCCCCATTCGCGCGCCGTCTGCACGGCGCGCAGCACGCGGTTGAAGCCCGGCACCTTGACGCCGCCGCGCAGGCCCAGCGCCACATACAGCAGCGAACCGAGTTCGATGGCGGGAAAGAGTATGGTAAACAAAAAGACCATCGTCGCCACGATGTGCATCTGCTCGGACCACAGCACGCGGATGGAACCGAGCAAGGTGGCGCTGGAAGTGAGGCCATTGACGTCGAGTTCGACGATGGGGAAAAACTGCGCGATCAGGAAGACCAGGGCGGCGCCCAAGGTCAGCGCCACCACCTTGGTCAATTCGGCCGAGGCACCCCGCGCGTGGGCGCCCCGATACAGCACCGAGCGGCAGCGGATGCAGCGCGCCTTTTCGCGGGGACGCAGCGGACGTTTGCGGTACAGCACGCCGCAGTCATGACAGCTAATCAGGTCGTATCGGTGCACAGTGTGAAGTTTGCCGGCGCAGCAAAGCGCGACTATCCCATGTCAATGCCAGCCATCATGACAGAGTTGGCATTTTCCTGCACTACGGCATTATTCTTTTGCACGCCCCGCAACAGCGCCTCCACGGCGCGGCCGATTTGCAGCACTGTATCGTCCGCGCCGGCCAGGCCGCAGATGCCCAGCCCCACGGGCAGGTCGCCATCGGCATGGCACGGCAGCGACAGCGCGCAGCCGTCGAGGAAATTGATCACGCTGGCGTTGCGCAGCACCAGGCCATTCGTGGCAAAGAAGGTGGCGTCGTCCGCCTCCAGCGTTGCGACGTGCGGCGCGAGAACCGCCACGCTGGGCATCAGCCAGGCGTCGAACGGCGCCAGGCGCTGCCGGGCGATGGCGATCAGGCGCGCGCGCGCATCGAGCAGGTCGATGTAGTCGGCCGCGCCCAGTTGCTGGCCGCGGCGGATGCGCGCCGCCACGCGCTGGTCATACTGCGCCCCCTTTTCACCCAACAGTGCGCGATGCCAGTGCCACGCTTCCGCCGCCACCAGGCCACCGCCGCCATTGATCGTCGGCAGTTCCAGCAATTCGGGGAAACCGAACTGCTCTACCTGCGCGCCGGCTTGCCGCAGCTTGTCCAGCGCGGCGTCGAAAGCCTGTTGCACCTGCGGCTCGACATCAGCGCCTACGTAATCGGTGGTAAAGCCGAAGCGCAAGCCTTTCAGTGCCGGCGCCTGCGCGCCGATGTCATGGCCCGACAGCGCTGCATACAATATGGCGCAGCAATCGACGCTGTGGGCGATGGGCCCGGCCGAATCGAGGGAACGCGACAAAGGCAGCGTGCCCGCCAGCGACACGGAAGCGGCCGTCGGCTTGAAGCCCGTCAGGCCGCAAAAGGCGGACGGGATGCGGATCGAACCGCCCGTGTCCGTGCCCAGCGCGCCGGCCGCCATCGCCAACGCCACCGTCACGGCGCCGCCCGAAGTGGAGCCGCCCGCCACGCGCGCGCGGTCGTGCGGGTTGCGCGGCGTGCCGTAGTGGGGATTCAAGCCCAGGCCGGAAAACGCGAATTCGCTCATGTTGGTGTGGCCCAGCAGGATGGCGCCGGCCGCGCGCAGGCGCGCCACGGCCCCAGCATCGGCTGCGGCGGGTGGCGCGTCGGCCAGCGCCAGCGAGGCGGCGCTGCTGACCTGGCCCCTGACGTCGAACAAGTCCTTGATCGAGATGGGCACACCGGCCAGCGGCGAGGCAACGATACCGGCCGCGCGCGCCGCATCGCTGGCCCGCGCTTCCATCAGCGCCTGTTCGCCATCGAGGCTGACATAGGCATGGCCGCCCTGCGCCCGGTGCGCCTCGGCGCGCGCCAGCATCTGCCCTGTCAGCGCCACGCTGGTGATGCGGCCGGCGGCCAGGTCGGCCGCCAGTTCCCTTATCGTCCTCTTGCCAGTCACACCCATGCTGCCTCCACGATTCTCCAGGCATGCATCTTACCGGATGCGCCAGGAGTAGCCACCGCCCTGTCAAGCGGCCAGGAAGTCCAGCAGGGTCAAGGCGACGATCTTGCTGGCCTTGCGCAAATCATCGAGCGCCAGGCGTTCGTCGGCCTTCTTCGCATTCGATTCGGGCACCGTGCGCGGGCCGGCGCCATACAGCACGGCGGGGATGCCCCGTTCGCCATACAGGCGCGCATCCGCATACAGGGGCGTGCCGACGGCGGGAATCGTCTCACCGAGGATGGCTTGCGCATTTTTCTGCAGGCTGCCAACCAGTTGCTCGGAGCCGGGCAAGGGTCGCAGCGCGTGCGACAGCAGCAGGCGGCGGATCTCGATGCGAATGCCAGGCTCGCCGCGCACGGCGTCCTCGATCAGCGCGCGCACCTGCGCTTCCACCGCCACCGGGTCTTCTTCCGGGATCATGCGCCGGTCCATCTTCATGACCACCTTGCCCGGCACCACATTGGTATTCGTGCCGCCGTCGATGCGGCCTACCAGCATGGTGGGCGAATCGATGCCGGCCACCCTGGATTTGATCTTCTTCAGCTCCGGCAGCTGGCCGTAGATGGCATTGAGGATCTTGTTGGCCGCCTGCAGCGCGTCGTGCCCCGTCTCCGGCATGGCGCCGTGGCCCGACTTGCCGTGCACGGTGATTTCCAGCTGCAGGCAGGCGTTATGCGCCGTGACGATGCCGTAGCTGAAACCGGCGGCGATGACGAAATCGGGCTTCGTCAGCTGCTGCTCCAGCAGCCAGCCGGGCCCCAGCAAGCCGCCGAATTCCTCGTCGTAGGTAAAGTGCAGCTCAAGCTGGCCCTTCAAGGGAATACCCAGCGCTTCCAGGGCGCGCGCGGCAAAGACATAGGTGGCGAAATCGCCTTTCGAGACGGCCGTCGCGCGGCCATACATATAGCCGCCGTCGATCTGGCCGCCATACGGCGGATACGACCAGTTGTCGCCGGGCGGCACCACGTCGCCATGCGCATTCAGGGCCACCGTCGGCCCGCCCGCGGCATACGGACGGCGCACGATCAGGTTGGTGATGCTCTGCATGCCATAGGCCTCGACCTGGTCCGCTGGCACCGCGTGCTTTTCGGCGTTCCAGCCATACGCCTGCAGCAGCTGCGCCACCAGTTCCGCATGCGGCGCGTTGTTGCCGGGCGGCGTATCCGTCGGCTGCCGCACCACCTGCTGTAAAAAGGCGACTTCTTCGTCGAAGTGTTCGTCGATCCAGGCCGTGATTTTTTCTGCGTGCGTCGTCATTTTGCTCCTTGCATGGTCTGTTGCAGCCAGGCGCCCAATTCGCTGCGCTCGGCCTCCGTCATATTGGTCAGGTTCCCGATCGGCATGGCCTTCAATTCGATAGCCTGCTTGTAGATTTGCGCCGCGTGCTGGCGGATTTGCGTTTCATTATCGAGCATCATACCGGCCGGCGCCGTGGCGAAACCGGCTTGCGTGGGCTGGGCCGAATGGCAGGTGGCGCAGCGCTGGGCGATGATGGCATGCGCGCGCTTGAACTGCGCGGCAGGGTCCACCGCAGGCGCGGCCGCCACGGGCGCTTTCGGCGCGATGGCGATAGCTACGGCCAGCAGCAGGGCCACGCCGATGGCCGGATAGCGCCACTCGACACGGCCCTTGTGGCGCAGGTTGAAGAAGTGGCGGATGAAGACGCCGGCCGCCATGATCAGCGCCAGCACCAGCCAGGCGTGATCGTTGCGGTAGGTCATCGCGTAGTGGTTGCTGATCATGATGAACAGCACGGGCAAGGTAAAATAATTGTTGTGCACGCTGCGCTGCTTGGCCTTCAGGCCGTGCCTGGGATCGGGCAGCTTGCCGGCGGCCATGGCCTCGACCATCTTGCGCTGGCCGGGAATGATCAGCATCAGCACATTGGCCACCATGATGGTGCCGATCATGGCGCCCACGTGGATGTAGGCGGCGCGCCCGCTGAGCAAATGCGTGAGCACATACGCGGCGCCGACGATCAGCGCGAACACGGTCGCGCCGAACCACAGTTCATATTGCGCCAGCTTCGAGCGGCACAGCAGGTCGTACACGGTCCAGCCGATGACGAGGGTGGCGATGCCGATGCCGATGGCCTGCCCGCTGGAGAGATCGGCCACGGCCTTGTCGATCATCATGGCCTGCGCATTGAAGTAATAGGCAATCGTCAGCAGCGCAAAGCCGGACAGCCAGGTCGAATACGCCTCCCACTTGAACCAATGCAGTTCCTTCGGCAGTTCTGCGGGCGCCACCAGGTATTTTTGCGGGTTGTAGAAACCGCCGCCATGCACGGCCCACAATTGCCCCGACACGCCCTTCTTCGCCAGCTCGGAGCCGGGCGCGGGCGGGCGGATCGAGTTGTCGAGCCAGACAAAATAAAAGGAAGCACCGATCCAGGCGATGCCCGTGATGACGTGCAGCCAGCGGACGATCAGGTTCAGCCACTCCAGGCCATACGGGATCAGGTAGGCAAATACTTCCATAAATTTCCTCTAGTCAGACCGAACCAATATTCGTGCCAATCTACACAAGATAAACGGATTTACCGCCCACCACATGAAAAATATCGTATATTTGACATATTCAAATCGATATACAACAGAGGCGCCGCCACATGTCCAGCCTGCCGCAACACCTCGATCTGCACCTGATCCGCATCCTCTACCTGCTGCTGGTGGAAAAGAATGTCTCGCGCGTGGCGCTGAAACTCAATCAGCCGCAACCCTCGATTTCCGCCTCCCTGCGCAAGCTGCGCGAACTGACGGGCGACCCGCTGCTGGTGCGCGGCGCGCGCGGCATGGTGCCGACCCAGCATGGCGAAAGCCTGCTCAATCCGGCCAAGCGCATCCTCGACCAGACGGAAAGCCTGTTCGTCAAGAAGACGCCGTTCGTGGCGCAGGAAGAAGCGCGCACCTTCCATATCGCCGCGCCCGACTACCTGGACAGCCAGTTCCTGCCCAACGTGGTGGCCCTGCTGCGCCGCGGTTCGCCGAAAAGCCGCGTCGTGCTGCACAGCCTGGGACCGGGCATCGACCATATCCGCCAGCTTTCCGATGGGGGACTGGACCTGGTCATCGCCAACTGGGACGAGCCGCCCGCGCACCTGCACATTTCGAAGCTGTTCGAAGACCCCATCATCTGCGCCATGCATGCGGAAAACGCCTATGCGCGGCGCACGGCCAGCGATGCCATGACCCTCGATGACTATCTGAGCCTGCCCCACGTGGCGCCGTCACCCATGATGCCCGGTTATCACGGCGTGATCGATTCCTTCCTCGAACGGCAAAACCTGCAGCGCAACGTGGTGGTGGAATCGGCGTATTTCGGCCTGATCCCCTACATGCTGACGCAGACGGACCTGGTGCTCACCACGGGCCGGCAATTCATGCGCTTCTATGAAAAGACGCTGCCGCTGAAAACGTATACCGTGCCATTGAAGTTCCCACCGATGCGCTTTTACCAGTTGTGGCACCAGCGCGTGCACCAGGCGCCCGAGCACAAATGGCTGCGCGACCAGGTCAGCGCGGCCGCCAAGGCGCTGGTGCAGCGATAGCCGCTATCAGCGCGCGCATATAATGGACGCAGGAACGGGGCGCTATCATCACCGCTTGCATGATCGGAAAACCATGACCACCCTTTCAGACCTGAACGCCGGCAGCCAGGCCGATTTTATCGCCCACCTGCATGGCATCTACGAACACTCGCCCTGGATCGCCCAGCGGGCGGCGGCGGCCATGCCGTTCGCCAGCCTGACGGCGCTCAAGACGGAGCTGCAGCGCGTGCTGGCGCATGCCTCGCCAGAAGAGCAACTGGGACTGATACGCGCCCACCCCGAACTGGCCGGCAAGGCCGCCATCGCCGGGCAGCTGACGGCGGAATCGACGCGCGAGCAAGCCAAGTCCGGCCTGAACCTGTGCAGTCCTGACGAATTCGCCACCCTGCAGCGCCTCAACAGTGAGTACAACGCCAAGTTCGGCTTTCCCTTCATCCTGGCCGTCAAGGGCCCGACGGGCGAAGGCTTGACGCGCCAGGACATCATCGCCACGTTTGCGCGGCGCCTGAAAAACCGGCGCGCAGATGAACTGGCCGAGTCGCTGCGGCAGATCAAGCGCATCGCCGAGCTGCGCCTGAACGACCTGTTCGACGTGCGCCTCGATTTCGGCCCGGCCATCATGCAGCAGGCGGAAACGCTGGCCGGCTGGAGCGACAGCGATTACAACCTGACCTGTGCCTACCTGACTCCGGCGCACCGAAAAACGGCCGCGCAGCTGGCCGACTGGATGCGGGAAGCCGGCATGCAGGTGCACATCGACGCCGTCGGCAATGTCGTCGGCCATTATCTGTCCGACGCGCCAGGCGCAAAGACGCTGATGACGGGATCGCATTACGACACGGTGCGCAACGGCGGCAAATACGATGGCCGCCTGGGTATCGTGCTGCCGATCGCCGTCGTGCGCCATCTGCATGAACGGGGTGAAAAGCTGCCCTTCCACCTCGAGATCGTCGGCTTCGCCGAGGAGGAAGGCGTGCGCTTCAAGAGCACGTTTTTGGGCAGCACGGCCATCACGGGCAAGTTCGACGTATCGCTGCTGGAACAGGTTGACGCGGACGGCGTGAGCATGCGCGATGCGTTGGCCGCCGCCGGCCATGAAGCGGCAGCCATCGGCGCCATCGCGCGCGATCCCGCCGACTTGCTCGGCTATGTGGAAGTGCATATCGAACAGGGGCCCGTGCTGCTGGAGCGCGACCTGCCGCTGGGGATCGTCACGGCGATCGCCGGCAGCTCGCGCTATCTGGTCAATCTTGGCGGCGTGGCCAGCCATGCGGGCACCACGCCCATGAACATGCGCAAGGATGCGGCCAGCGCCGCGGCCGAAATCATCCTGCTGGTGGAGCAGCGCTGCAACCAGGGCGAAGCGCTGGTAGGCACCGTGGGACAGCTGCACGTGCCCAATGGCTCCGTCAACGTGATCGCCGGCGCCTGCACCCTGTCGCTCGATATCCGCGCCGCCAGCGACGCTGTGCGCCAGGCGGCGGTCGACGATATCCTCGATGGCATCGCCGCCATCTGCGCGCGGCGCCAGATCGACTACCAACTGGAGCTGCTGCTGTCGGCGCGTGCGGCACCATGCGCGCCATGGCTGATGGCGCAGCTGGCGCAGGCCGTGGAATCCGTGGGCATCGAACCGTTTGCGCTGCTGTCGGGCGCCGGCCACGACGCCATGGCCATGGCCGCCATCACCGACGTGGCCATGCTGTTTACCCGCTGCGGCAATGGCGGCATCAGCCACAATCCGCTGGAAACCATGACGGCGGACGACGCCGACATCGCGGCACGCGCGCTGCTGGCGTTTTTGCGCGGCTTCCAGCCCAAGCCCTGAGCTTACACGGCCACGGCCCGCTCCAGCATCGCGTGCAGCAGCACGTTGCAGCCTGCTTCCAGGTGCTCGGGCTTGGCGTCCTCGATTTCATTGTGGCTGATGCCGTCCTTGCATGGCACGAAGATCATGCCGGCCGGCGCCAGACGGGCCGCGTAGATGGCGTCGTGACCGGCGCCTGACACCACGTCCATCACGGAGTAGCCCAGCTTTGCCGTGGCGTTGCGCACGGCGCCCACGCAATCGGGGTGGAACGGGCATGGCGGGTAATAGGAAACCCGTTCAAGAGATATATCCAGTCCCGTGCCGGTGCGCGTGGCGTCGATAAAGGCCGTGATTTCACCATGCATGGTGTCGAGCAGTTCATCGTTCACGTTGCGCAGGTCGATGCTGAATTTGACTTCACCTGGGATCACGTTGCGGCTGTTCGGGAAGACCTGCACCATGCCCACCGTGCCGCGGCCATACGGCGGATAGCGGTTGGCGATGGCCACCACCTCCTGCATGATGCTGGTGGCCACCTGCAGCGCATCCTTGCGCAAGCCCATGGGCGTAGGGCCCGCATGCGCTTCCATGCCCGTCACCACGCAGTCGTACCAGGACAGCCCCATCACGGCCGGCACCACGCCGATCACCTTGTCCGCGTCTTCCAGCACGGGCCCCTGTTCGATATGCGTTTCAAAGTAGGCGCCGATCGGATGGTCGCCCGGCACCTGGTCTCCACGATAGCCGATGCGCGCCAGCTCCTCGCCCACCGTTTTCCCTTCCGTGTCTTTCGCGGCGTAGGCGGTTTCGAGCGAAAAGGCGCCGCAAAACACGCCGGAACCCATCATCACGGGAACGAAGCGCGAGCCTTCCTCGTTGGTCCAGAAGGCCACTTCGATGGGCGCCCGCGTCTTGATCTGTAAATCGTTCAGGGTGCGCACCACTTCCAGGCCGGCCAGCACGCCGTAATTGCCATCGAACTTGCCGCCCGTGGGCTGCGTATCGATATGGCTGCCCGTCATCACGGGCGGCAGGGTGTTGTCCGTGCCGTCGCGGCGCATGAAGACATTACCGATCTGGTCGATCGTGATGCGCATGCCTGCCTCCGTGCCCCAGCGCACCACCAGGTCGCGCCCCTGCTTGTCCAGGTCCGTCAGGGCCAGGCGCTTGACGCCGCCCTTCACTGTCGCGCCGATCTGCGCCAGTTCCATCAGGGCCGCCCACAATCGTTCGCCATTGATACGCAATGCATCCATCGTCAACTCCTTATGCGGTGGTGGCGGAAAACGCGGGCCGTTCGACATAGCGCCCCGCCCCTTCGACGGCCATCAATTCACCTTTGTGGAACACCACCTTGCCGGCGGCAATCGTGGTACTGGGGATGCCGCGCACGGTGCGCCCTTCGAAGACATTGAAGCCTCCTTTGGCAAACTGCGTGGCGGCGGAAATGGTGCGCGTGCCCTGCGGGTCCCACAGCACGATGTCGGCATCGCTGCCTGCGGCGATGACGCCCTTGCGCGGATACATATTGAAGATCTGCGCCGCATTGGTGGAACTGACCTTGACGAATTCGGACGGCGTCAGCATGCCCGAATTGACGCCCGCATCCCACACCACGGCCATGCGTTCCTCGACGCCGCCGCAGCCGTTCGGAATGCGCGTGAAGTCGTCCTTGCCGGCCGCCTTCTGCTCGGCGCAAAAGGTGCAGTGGTCGGTGGCCGTCGTGTGCAGGTTGCCGCTTTGCAGACCGTGCCACAGGGCCGCCTGATGGTGCTTGCCGCGAAACGGCGGGCTCATGACGTGGCCAGCCACATAATCGAAATCATCGCTCTGGTAGACGCTGTCGTCGATCACCAGGTGGCCCGCCAGCGCTTCGCCATACACGCGCTGGCCGTTCGCGCGCGCCCGCGTGATGGCATCGAGCGACTCGGCGCACGAGACGTGCACGATGTACACGGGGGTATTGAGTACGTTGGCAATCGCAATGGCGCGATTGGCAGCCTCCGCTTCCACGGCCGGCGGGCGTGACAGCGGGTGCGCCTGCGGTCCGGCAATCCCCTTTTTCAGCAAGGCTTGCTGCAATTGAAAAACCAGTTCGCCATTTTCCGCATGCACGGTGGGCAATGCCCCCAGCTCCAGCGAACGGGAAAAGCTTTTCACCAGGGTTTCATCGTCGGCCATGATGGCGTTCTTGTAGGCCATGAAATGCTTGAAGCTGTTCACGCCATGCTCGCGCACCAGCACTCCCATCTCTTCATGTACCTGCTCGCTCCACCAGGTGATCGCCACGTGGAAGGTGTAGTCGCCGGCCGCCTTGGCCGACCATGCGCGCCACTGGTGATACGCCTCGATCAAGGATTGCTTCGGCGCGGGAATGACGAAGTCCATGATGGTGGTGGTGCCGCCCGCCAGTCCCGCCGCCGTGCCGGTGAAAAAATCGTCGGACGTCACGGTGCCCATGAAGGGTAAATTCATGTGCGTGTGCGTATCGATCCCGCCCGGCATCACGTACAGGCCGCCCGCGTCGATCACCGTGGCGCCAGCGGGGGCCAACAGGTTCTCGCCGACGGCGGCGATCGTGTCGCCTTCGATCAGCACATCGGCGCGAAATGCGCGGTCAGCGTTGACGACGGTACCGCCACGTATCAGTGTAGTCATCTTGTCTCCTTGGTGATTACGACTGCGGCGCCTGCTGCACGTGCGCCACGGCCTTGCCCTTCATCATGGCGCCGTAAACGACGGCGGCAATGGCCACGCCCACGAACCAGGCGTAGGTATAGATGGTCTTGAAGCCTTCGGCCACGCCGGGAAACGCCGTGGGAAAGGCCGCGTTCAAGAAGCCCGGGATGTTCGGCAGCACGGCGATGACAAAGGCGATCAGCGCAGCTACGTTCCAGCCATTGCCATACGAGTAGATGCCGTCGTCGCGGTACAGCTGCCTGACGTCGAGCTGCGTCTTGCGCACGAAGTAATAGTCGACGATGAGGATGCCGGCGATGGGGCCCAGCAGGGCCGAGTAGCCGATCAGCCACGTGAAGATGTAGCCCTGCGTCGACTCGAGCACCTTCCACGGCATCATGACGATGGCGATAAAGGCCGTGATGTAGCCGCCCATCTTGTACGAAATCTGCTTCGGCGCCAGCGCGGAAAAATCGTACGCCGGGCCCACCAGGTTGGCCGCCAGGTTGACGCTGACCGTATCGATCAAGAGGATGATCAGCGCGATCAGCACGGCGGCGCCCGTCATGCGGCTGGCCAGGTCGACCGGGTCCCAGATGGCCTTGCCGTACATGACCACGGAGCCGGCAGTGACGATCACGGCCAGCATGGCCAGCAATCCCATCGGCACGGGCAGGCCGATCGACTGGCCGATCACCTGGTCGCGCTGCGTCTTGGCGAAGCGCGTGAAGTCGGGAATGTTCAATGCCAGGGTGGCCCAGAAACCCACCATGGCCGTCAGCGATGGCCAGAAGACGCTCCAGAACTGGCCCGCCTTTTTGCCGCCGGGGATGAATTGCGATGGCTGGTCCAGCAGGCTGCCCACGCCGCCTGCCTTGCTGTGCACCCAATACAGCAGCACGAAGCAGATGAGGATTTTCAAGGGCGCCGTATAGGTTTCGAGTTTGCGGATCGAGTCCATGCCGTGCAGGATGTAATAGAACTGGATGGCCCAGAAAGCCAGGAAGCACAGCAACTGGCTGCCGTTGATGCCCAGACCCGCGATCTTCTCGCCGCCCAGCTCATGGCCCACCAGCACGCCCATCAGGGTGTAGATCATCTGCCCGCCGAACCAGGTCTGGATGCCGTACCAGCCGCAGGCGACGATGGCGCGCATCAGCGCCGGCAGGCGCGCGCCCATGGTGCCGAACGAGGCGCGCGCCAGCACGGCATACGGGATGCCGTACTTGGTGCCCGCATGGCCGATCAGCAGCATCGGCAGGAGCACGATGGCGTTGGCGAGAAAGACCGTGAGCACGGCCTGATAACCGGACATGCCGCTGTCGATCAGGCTGGCCGACAGGGTGTAGGCGGGAATGCACATGACCATGCCGACCCACAGCGCGGCGAAGTGATACCAGCGCCAGGTGCGCTGCGCCGCCGTGGTGGGCGCCAGGTCTTCATTCCAGAGTTGCGTGTTGCCTGAATAGTCGTGGTTCACAGGTATGCTCCATCGGTTGGGAGGGGATCGGTTTTATAGAAACGGCTCGACTTTTAAGTCAATCTAGCTTACCGCAAAGGCCAGCCGCTGTTTACAAAATAAACACACGCAAGATACATGCCTTGATGCGTGCCCTATGCCGTCTCCGCCAATGCCCGAGGATTGCGCGGATCCTGCGTCCAGTTCATGTACGGCTTGCCCGTGGACTGCGGCACCATCGTGATGCAGCCCTGCACCGGACAGGTGATTTCGCACAGGTTGCAGCCCACGCATTCCTCCTTGATCACCTCATACGTGCGCGTGCCGGCGGCGTCGATCAGTTGCGCAATCGACTGGTGCGAGGTGTCTTCGCAGGCCACGTAGCACTTGCCGCATTTGATGCAGTCGTCCTGGTTGATCTGCGCGATCACCTGGTAATTCATGTCCAGGTATTTCCAGTCCGTCGTGTTGGCCACGGCCTTTCCGGAAAAGTCGCTGATGCGCTCATAGCCCTTCTCGTCCATCCAGCGCGACAGGCCATCCTTCATCTCGTCGACGATGCGAAAACCGTGCAGCATGGCGGCCGTGCACACCTGTACGCAGCCTGCGCCCAGGGCGATGAATTCGGCCGCGTCGCGCCAGTTGCCGATGCCGCCGATGCCGGAAATGGGCAAGCCGCGCGTCTGCGGATCGCGGGCGATTTCCGCCACCATGTTCAGCGCGATCGGTTTGACGGCAGAGCCGCAATAGCCGCCGTGCGTGCTGGCGCCGCCCACGATGGGCAGGGCCACCATGCGGTCCAGGTCCAGCGAAGTGATCGAGTTGATGGTGTTGATCAGCGAGACGGCGTCCGCGCCGCCGGCCTTGGCCGCGCGCGCCGGCATGCGCACGTCCGTGATGTTGGGCGTGAGCTTGACGATGACGGGCAGTTTGCTGTGTTTCTTGCACCAGGCGGTGACCATCTGCACGTACTCGGGCACCTGGCCCACGGCCGCGCCCATGCCCCGTTCCGGCATGCCGTGTGGGCAGCCGAAATTGAGCTCGATGCCGTCCGCCCCCGTCGCCTCGACCTTCGGCAGAATGTCGGCCCAGTAGTGCTCTTCGCACGGCAGCATCAGGGAGACGATCATGGCGCGGTCGGGCCAGTCTTTTTTCACCTGCGTGATTTCGCGCAGGTTGATCTCCAGCGAGCGGTCGGTAATGAGTTCAATGTTATTGAAGCCCACCACTTCGCGGTTCTTGCCGTACAGGGCGGAATAGCGCGACGAGACGTTCACGGCGGCCGGGTCTTCGCCCAGGGTTTTCCACACGACGCCGCCCCACCCCGCCTCGAAGGCGCGCACCACGTTGTAGGCCTTGTCGGTCGGCGGTGCGGACGCCAGCCAGAAGGGATTCGGCGCCTTGATGCCGCAAAATTCGATGCTGAGATCAGCCATTATGCAGCCTCCACTTTATTCAACAAATCGGAATGGATGGCCAGTGCGGCCAGCTTGCCATGCTGGACGGCTTGCACCGTCAAGTCCTGCCCCGGCGCCACGCAGTCGCCGCCCGCGTAGATCCCCGGCAGGACCGTGCGAAAGCCTGCATCGACGGCGATCTTGTCGCCTTCGCGTTTCAGCAGTGACGCCATCGGGTCGTGCAGCACGTCGGTGTCCAGGCTCTGGCCGATGGCCTTGAAGATGGCGTCGGCCGCCACGTCGAACGTTTCGCCCGTCCCCGCCAAACGCGTGCCCTGCATGCGCGTCTTCTCGAAACGCATGCCCGCCACCTTGCCCTCGCTATCGAGCAGCACCTGCTGCGGCTGGGCCCACGTCAGCATGCGCACCTGGTTCGCCTTGGCGATCTCCTGTTCATGGTGGGTGGCCGTCATGGCGTCGAAGCCGCGCCGGTACACGAGGGTGACTTCCTCGGCGCCCAGGCGTTGGATCTGCACGGCCATGTCGATGGCCGTATTGCCGGCGCCAATCACGATGGCCCGTTTCGGCACGGGCAGTGCGGCCAGGTCGTCCGCCTGGCGCAGCGCGCTGATATAGTCGACGGCGGCCAGCAAGCCCGGCGCCTCCTCGCCCGTCAGGCCCAGCTTGCGGCTGGCGCCAAGGCCCAGGCCGAGGAACACGGCGTCGTACTGCGCGTGCAGGTCGCGCAGCTGCAGATTCTCGCCCAGCGCCTGGCGACATCGGATTTCAATGCCGCCGATATCGAGCAGGAAGTCGATTTCCTTTTGTGCGAAGTCGTCCGTCAGCTTGTACTTGGCGATGCCGTATTCATTCAGGCCGCCTGCTTTGCCTTCCTTTTCAAAGATCACCACGTCGTGGCCCAACATGGCCAGGCGGTGCGCGCACGACAGGCCCGCCGGTCCCGCGCCGACGATGGCTATCGTCTTGCCGGTGGGGGCCGCCCGCTTGAACGGGTGCTGTGCAAAATGCATGTGGTCGACGGCGTAGCGCTGCAAGAGGCCTATCTTGACGGGCTGGCCTTCGGCGTCGTGGTTGCGCACGCAGACGTCTTCGCACAGGATTTCCGTCGGGCAGACGCGGGCGCAACTGCCGCCCAGGATGTTCTGCTTCAGGATGCCGGCGGCGGCGCCGTTGATGTTCTTGTCGTGGATGTTGCGGATGAAGCTGGCCACGTCGATTTCCGACGGACAGATACGGCTGCACGGCGCATCGTAGCAATACAGGCAGCGGGCGCTTTCGATGGCCGCCTGGCGCGCCGTCAGGGGCGGCGCCAGGTCCGTGAAATGGCCCGCCAATTCGGCGTTGGGCAGGGCGGGATGCGGCAAATAGTTGAGGGACTCGATCATCGCGTTTTCCTTCTTTGAGCCTGCGGTGGATTTTTAGTTTTAAACCGTCACTTCATCTGGGGAAAAGCAAATTCCACGCCTGCGCTTGCAGTGTTCGGCCAGCGCTGCATCACGGCCTTGTGGCGCGTGTAGAAACGCACGCCTTCGGGACCATACGCGTGGTGATCGCCGAACATGCTGCGCTTCCAGCCGCCAAAGCTGTTGAAGGCCATCGGCACGGGCAAGGGGATGTTGACGCCCACCATGCCGACCTGGATCTGGCGCACGAATTCGCGCGCCACGCCGCCGTCGCGCGTGTAGATGGCCACGCCGTTGCCATACTCGTTGGCGTTGATCAGCTCCACCGCATGCACCACGTCAGGACACCGGAGCACGCACAGCACGGGACCGAAAATCTCTTCCTTGTAGATGCTCATGTCGCGCGTGACGTGGTCAAATAAAGTGCCGCCGACAAAAAAGCCGTTCTCGCGGCCCGCCACCACGTGGTTGCGGCCATCGACCACTAAAGTCGCGCCCTGCTCCACGCCCGAGGCGATGAGTTTTTCGATGCGCTGCTTGGCGGCCAGCGACACGACCGGTCCCATTTCCGCACCATCGGCCATGCCGTCGCGCACTTTCAGTGCGGCCGTGCGCGTTGCCAGTGCGTCGATCAACTTGTCGCCCGCGTCGCCCACGGCCACCACCACGGAGATGGCCATGCAGCGCTCTCCCGCCGAACCGTAGGCCGCGCCGATCAGCGCGTCGACCGTCATGTCCATGTCCGCGTCGGGCATCACCACCATGTGGTTCTTCGCGCCACCCAGCGCCTGCACGCGCTTGCCGCTGGCGCTGCCGCGCGCATAGATGTATTCGGCGATCGGCGTCGAACCGACGAAGCTGATCGCCTGCACCACGGGATGGTCGAGCAGGGCATCAACTGTGACTTTATCGCCCTGCACCACGTTGAAGACGCCGTCTGGCAAGCCTGCATCCTTGAGCAATTTCGCGTGCAGCAGGGAGGCCGACGGATCGCGTTCGGACGGTTTCAGGACGAAGGTATTGCCGCAGGCGATAGCGACGGGGAACATCCACATCGGCACCATCACGGGAAAATTGAATGGCGTGATGCCGGCCACCACACCGAGCGCCTGGCGCATGGACCAGGCATCGATGCCGCGCGAAATCTGGTCCGTGAATTCGCCCTTTAACAATTGCGGGATACCGACGGCAAATTCCACCATCTCGATGCCGCGCGCCACTTCACCCTGGGCATCGGCAAAGGTCTTGCCATGCTCGCGCGTGAGCATGGCGGCAAATTCGTCCGTGTGCTGCTGGCATAGCTGCAGGTAGCGAAACAGCACGCGCGCGCGCGTCAGCGGTGGCGTGGCCGACCAGGAAGGAAAGGCGGCGGCGGCCGCCTGCACGGCAGAGTCCACGTCTTCCACGGTGCCCAGCGCGACACGGGCGACGGGTACGCCCAACGCGGGGTTGTAGACGTCGCCGTAGCGGCCACTCTGGGTGTCGACTTTGGCGCCGTTGATGTAGTGGGTGATGGTGTCGAGCTGTGTGTTAATGTGGTTCACGTTATTTCCTCTCTTTACCCCAAGGGCAAATTCTGGGGTCAGACCCGGCGGGTCTGACCCGGGGCTTAATCAAGGTTCTTCAGCACCTTGGCCAGCTTGCCGAACAGCTCGTCGACATGCTGCTTTTCCAGCACCAGCGGCGGCGACAAGGCGATGATGTCGCCTGTCGTGCGTATCAGCACGCCGTCCGCGAATGCCTGCTTGAAGGCGTTGAAGGCGCGCGCGCCCGGTTTGCCGGCGATGGGATCGAGTTCGATGCCGGCGATCAGGCCGATGCTGCGCAGGTCGATCACATGCGGCAAGCCTTTCAGGGAATGCACGGCGTCGCTCCAATATGCCTGCATGTTTTTCGCGTGGCCCAGGATGTCCTGTTCCTCGAACACTTGCAGGGTCGCCAGCGAGGCGGCGCAGGCCAGCGGGTGGCCGGAATAGGTATAACCGTGGAACAGTTCGATGCCGGCCGGCGCGTCCATGAAGGCGTCGTGGATATACTTTTTGCTGAAGACGGCACCCATCGGCACCATGCCGTTGGTCAGGCCCTTGGCCGTCGTCATCAGGTCCGGCTCGACATCGAAATAATCGGCGGCGAACGGCGTCGTCATGCGGCCGAACCCCGTGATCACTTCATCGAAGATCAGCAGGATGCCGTGCTTGGTGCACAGTTCGCGCAAGCGTTTCAGATAGCCTTTCGGCGGGATCAGCACGCCCGTGGAACCTGCCACCGGTTCGACGATGACGGCCGCAATCGTCGAGGCGTCATGCAGGGCGACGATGCGTTCGAGTTCATCGGCCAGGTGGGTGCCGTATTCAGGCTCGCCCACCGTATAGGCGTTCTTGTCCAGGTTATGCGTGTGCGGCAGGTGGTCCACGCCGGGCAGCAGTGGGCCGAATGTCTTGCGGTTGCCGCCTATGCCGCCCACGGAAATGCCGCCGAAGCCCACGCCGTGATAACCGCGTTCGCGGCCGATCAGGCGCGTGCGTGCGCCCTCGCCGCGCGCCCGGTGGTAGGCCAGCGCAATCTTCAGCGCCGTGTCGACGGCTTCGGAACCGGAGTTGGTGTAGAAGACGTGGCCAAATTTATGCCCCGTGTAGTCCATCAGTTTTTCCGCCAGGTCGAAGGCGGCCGGATGGCCCATCTGGAAGGTGGGCGCGAAGTCCAGCTGGCCCACCATCTCGCGGATGGCGCCGACGATTTTCGGCTGCGCATGGCCGCACGGCACGCACCACAGGCCGGCCGTGCCATCGAGGATGGCGTTGCCATCGACGTCCTTGTAATACATGCCTTCGGCCGACACCAGCAAGCGCGGGTTGGCTTTGAAATCGCGGTTATTCGTAAACGGCATCCAGAATGCCGACATCGATTCCGGCCTTGTTTCGTTCATGACCTTCTCCTTGGGATGGGCTGGCGCGGGGCCAGGATCGTTTTTGACGAAGCGTAAAATAATTTACCAGTTGGCAAAAAGCTGATGTAATAATAGACAGGCCATCCCCAATGGCACAGATACACAAACGGCAAAGTCCCCCAACCGTACAGGTCGAAAAACCAATACAGTTTTGTGCAAGGCCGCATAAGGAGCCACCGTGAAGCACAGTGACAGCACAGACGATGCCCCCGAGCAAGCCAGTGGCTGGCCCGTGCTGGACATCGACCGCCAGAAGAAGGGCGGCCTGGTCGAGCAGATCGTCATCGCCATCAGCGTCATGGTGGGCAGCCGTGCCTTGCGCATCGGCACGCGGATGCCGTCCGTGCGCCAGTTCGCCCGCTGCAACGGCGTGTCGACCTTTACCGTCGTCGAATCGTATGACCGCCTGGTCAACCTCGGTCTGCTGTCGTCGCGCCGCGGTTCCGGCTATTTCGTTGCGCGCCACGATATCGCCGCCTCGACGCAGGCGGCCCTCATTGCCAACACCCTTGCGAGCCCCACCGCCATCGACGCCCTCACGCCGGATCTGTATTCGGGCGTGTCCGATGCCCTGCCCGTGGGCGCGGGCTGGCTGCCGCCCGAAATGTATGGCGAAGCGACCGTGCTCGATGCCGTGCGCCAGGCCATGCGCATTCCCGCCAGCCGGCTGCGCGGCTATGGCCACCCGCTGGGCTTTCCCTCGCTGCGCCAGCACCTGGCAAGCAGCCTTTCGGAAGAGCTGTTCCAGGTGGAGCCGGACCAGCTCTTGCTGACGCATGGCGCCACGCACGCTTTTGACTTGATCCTGCGCAGCCTGACCAAGCCGGGCGATACGGTGCTGGTGGAAGACCCCGGCTACAGCAATCTGCAGTCGCTGATCCGCCACCACGGCTGCATCCCCGTCGGCATAGCGCGCGGCGAGGCGGGCCTCGACCTCGATGCGCTGGCCGTTGAAGCCGCGCGCACGCAGCCGAAGCTGATGTTCGTCAACACGGTGCTGCAAAATCCGCTCGGCACCTCGCTCAGCCAGGCGCAAACGCACCGCCTGCTGGCGCTGGCCGAGCAATTCGATTTCTGGCTGGTGGAAGACGATATCTACCGCGAACTGGCGGCGCGCGGCGAAGCATCGCTGGCGGCCATGGACGGCCTGCGCCGCGTGATCCGCGTGGGCAGCTTTTCCAAGACCCTGTCGCCCGTGCTGCGCGTGGGGTCGATTTGCGCCTCGCCGCCGCTGGTGGCCGAACTGGTGCGCGTGAAAATGCTGGCGGGACTGACGACGTCGGAAATCAACGAGCGCGCCGTCTACCACGCCATCTCCGCGCGGCCCTACAAGCGCATGGTCGAGCGCCTGGTGGCGCAGCTCGATGCAGCCCGCGAGCGCAGCATCGACTGCCTGGCGCAGGCGGGCATGGCTCCCGTGGCCCGGCCCCGCGGCGGCATGTTCGTCAGCGCCGGCTGGCCTGACCTGCAGACGCCGGAATGGAATGGCAAGATCATCGCCGACATGGCCTTGAAGGCGGGCATCCTGCTGTCGCCGAACGAATTTTTCATGCTGCGCGCGCCCGAGACGGTGTGGTTCCGCTTCAACGTGGCCTACACCGATACCCCCGTGCTGCAAGCGTTCCTGCAATCGATACGCCCACGCTAAAGAATCCGCCATGGCCAGCGACAAATCCCCTGCCCTTCCCGTGAAAAATGCTGGCGGCCGGCGCCTGCAAAACCGCGACCGCCTGGAAGCGGACATTCTGGAACAGGCCGTGCGCGCCTTCGCGGAAAGCGGCTATGAGGGCGCATCGATCGCCAGCATCGCCGAACGGGCCGGCCTGTCGAAGCAAAACCTGATGTATTACTTCCCGTCCAAGCAGCTGCTGTACCAGCGCGTACTCGACGACGTGCTCGACGACTGGCTGGCGCGCATGGAATCACTGGCCAATGAACACGACGAGCCGCGCGACGTGCTGCGTGCGTACATCGGCGCCAAGCTGCGCTTTTCGCGCGAACAGCCATGGGCCTCGCGCGTGTATGCGCTGGAAGTGATCAATGGCGCTCCCCTGTACGGCGCGCAGATACGCGACCGGGTCGTGCCCCTGCTGCGCAAGGATATCGCCGTCTTCGAAGCCTGGATCGCCGCCGGCAGGATCGCGCCCGTCAACGCCACGCACCTGATGTTCGCCATCTGGGCCATGACGCAATCGTATGCGGATTTTTCGGCGCAGATGGCGCTGGTGCTGGAACGCAAGCAACTCACGCGCAAGGATTACGAGGATGCCGAAATCCTCATCGCGCACATGGTGCAGGCGGCGGTGTCCATGCCAACAACAGCCGAAAAAAAACCGCCTTGAAAGGCGGTTTCCTGAACAGCGCGAACGCTTACGCTGCCGTCTTGCCCTTGCGGCGGCGCGCCATGAAGCCAACCAGGCCCAGGCCGGCCAGCAGCATCGCATAGGTTTCCGGTTCCGGCACGGCCGAGACATAACCGGCCACGTTGGTGGCGTTGAAATAATGGTTGGCGTTGACCTGGATGTTCGAGGCCCAGTTACCCACCACCACGTTGCCGTTGATCTGGCCATTGCCACCGGCCAGGGTCGCCAGCGGCGCCAGAATGCTGCCGTACAGGCCCACGCCGTTCAAGGTGATGGTTTGCGCTTCATAGAAGTTGTACAGCACATTGTATTTGCTGAAATCGCCGTAGCCGCCGGACAGGTTCACATTCGTGCCACTGATATTGAGGATCAGCGTGTCGTTCGTGTGCAGGTTGCTGAACTTGAAGTTGCTCACCGAGCCCAGCGCCGCGGAAGTCAGGTCGAACACTTGCACGCTGCCCGAGCCGCCCTTCAGGGTCATGCCGCCGTAAGCCATGGAACTGCTGCCCGTCGACGCCACTTTCGCCAGCGAGGTCGAGGTGTTTTTCAACTGGGCCGAGGTGGCGGCAAACGATACGGGCGACGCCGTGGTCTTGGTCGCCGTCTTCAGGCCCACGCTGCTCGTCGTCGTGCTGCCGCCCACAAAGTAGTTGCCGTTCTTGATCGAGCCGGAGCTGTAGTTCAGGTTGCCGCCAACGACCAGCGCATAGCCGGTATTGCCGTGCGTGACGTAAGCGTCCTTGTTCTTGTCATTGATCGAATAGCTCGACGCCGACAGGTTACCGGCGACCAGCACGCCGCCTTCGACATCGCTGCCGGACGCGCTGAAATTGCTCAGGGAATACAAATTGGCGCCACCGATACCCAGATCGACAACACCGGCTTGCGCGGTACCGGCGGCAAACACGGTCGACAGAACGAGAAGGAGTGGCAATTTAGGCATGCTTGGCATTTTATTTCCAAAAAGAAAATTAACTTGACGCCAGAATATCATATCTATCTGATTTGAGATGTCGTAAATCAACAAATTTTGTAATAATTATGAAAACATAGTTGCACAATGAGAATTATTCCCCCGTCGCTGCCCGGAGCACGCCCAGGCCATCCGGATGACGCCTTGAACAGACGGGAGAACAGCCGTCTGTTCTGCACTTTCAATATTGCTTAGAAGCGCAGACAACTTGGTGATACGATCGCGGCAGCGCCAGACCAGGCCAGCCCACAGAGTACGAAATCATAAGGATGAAGCACGCATGAAACGATTGTCCCTAGGCGCACTGATGCTGGCATATGCCTGCGGCGCGCACGCCGATGTTGTGAACATGATCGATAACCAGCCGCTGAGCGAAACCTGGCTCAACGCGGGCTTTTATTCGTATCACTTTCAGCGCGACAAGAATCTGAACGACAGTAATCCGGGCCTGGGCGCCGAATACCGCTTTTCCACCGTTGCGTCGGTCACGGCCGGACGCTTCTACAATAGCGACCGTGCCTATTCGAACTACCTGGGCGTGTACTACCAGCCCATCAAGGTGGGCCCGCTGCGCATCGGCGCCGTCGTTGGCGGCTTCAGCGGCTATCCGAAGATGCGCGATGGCGGCTGGTTCCCGGCCCTGGTCCCCACCATCAGCTATGAATACCAGCGCGTGGGCGTGAATATCGCCATCGTGCCGTCCTACAAGGACCGCCTGTATGGCGCCCTCAGCTTCCAGCTGAAACTCAAGGTGTTTGAGTAGCCGTTTGTCCCTGCCTGTCGCCGTTCGGTCCGCCAATCCTGCCATTCGTCGCATACGCAATGCCCGGCAGCAAGGCTTTGCCTATAGTGGAGTCATCGCCAGCATGCATACGGCAGCGGCACCCACACGACAGGAGAACGGCATGAAAGACATCAATGCGGCACCGGGCAGCACTTCCTTCAGCGCTTTCTGGAACGAGCTGTGCGCTTACACGCGCCAGGGCATGGCCGCCCTGCGCGCCATGCCCTGGCCCATGCTGCTGGCGTGCTGCCTGGGCCTGGCGTTCCTGATCACCATCTTGCCGCTGGCCATCATGCTGTTTGCCCTCGTCATGCTGCTGAAATGGGCCAGCAACAGCGACGATACCGGCGCGGACGAAAAAACGCCGGGCTCGCAGCAGTCGCCGCAATAAAAATTTGCATCGTGGCAAGAGTGCAATGATTGTTCTATGGCACTATGAAGGGGCGCGGCACTGACGGGCATCAAAGCCCTCCCGATGGACGGGTTTGAGACGGAACGCTACGCAAGATTGACAATCGAAGTTACTCCCCCTCAGCCATAGGAGTTTTCTGATGACCACGACTGCAAAAGCGACCACCGCGACGACCATTCCCTGCCTGCGCTACCGCGACGCGCCCGCCGCCATCGAATGGCTGTGCAAGGCGCTCGGCTTTGAAAAACAATTGATTGTGCCTGACGGCAACGGTGGCGTCGCCCATGCGCAACTGAGCTTTGGCAATGGCATGGTCATGGTGGCACCGGCGCTCGACAGCGACTATGACCGCCTGATGAAACTGCCCGGCGACGTCGGCGGCGCCAACACGCAAAACTGCTACCTGGTCGTCAGCGACGCTGATGCCGTCTACCGCAGCGCGCGCGAAGCCGGCGCCGAAATCGTGCTCGACATCAAGGATGAAGATTACGGCGGACGGGGCTTCACTTGCCGCGACCCGGAAGGCCATATCTGGAGCCTGGGCACCTACGATCCATGGTAAAACGGAGAACAATGATTATCAGTACCCTCACCGCCGCCAGCCTTGCGCTGATCGGCGGTTTCCTGTCCGCTCCCGTCCTCGTCGACGAGCACCTCAACCGTGTCCATCCTCCGTCCGGCAAGGCGCCATCGGCAGCCACTCTGGCCCTGCACCAGCGCCTGTGGATCGCGGACCTGCACGCCGACAGCCTGCTGTGGCAACGCAATCTGAACCGCGACAGCCAGCGCGGGCATGTCGACTTTCCCCGCCTGCAGCGGGCCAACGTGGCGCTGCAAGCCTTTTCCGTCGTCACCAAGACGCCGCGCAAGATGAATATCGAGCGCAATGGCAGCGACACGGACAACATCACGGCACTGGTGGTGGCGCAAGGCTTGCCGCCCGCCACCTGGAACAGCCTGCTGGCGCGCGCCACCTGGCAGGCCGACGAGCTGCGCCAGCAAGCGGCCAACAGTCATGGCAAGGTCCGCGTGATCGGCAGCCGCGCCCAGCTGCGCAGCTTCATCGCCGCGCGCGAGAAAGACCCCGCCCTGCTGGCCGGCTGGCTGACACTGGAAGGCGCGCATGCGCTCGAAGGCAAGCTGGACAACCTCGATACCTTGTACCGGGCCGGCTACCGCATGGCCGCGCCCACGCATTTCTTCGATACGGAACTGTCCGGCTCCCAGCACGGCCTGAAGAAAGGCGGCCTGACGCCGCTGGGCAAGCAATGGCTGCGCGCCATGGAGCAGCGCAAGATGATCGTCGACCTGGCGCACGCCTCGCCAGCCACCATCGACGACGTGTTAACGTTGGCGAAACGCCCAGTGATGGTGTCGCACACAGGCGTGCGCGGCACCTGCGCCAATGGGCGCAACCTGAGCGACGCACAATTGAAACGCATCGCCGCCCAGGGTGGCCTGGTCGGCATCGGCTTCTGGAACACGGCCGTCTGCGGCAAGGACGTGGCGTCCATCGCGCGCGCCATCAAGTACACGGTAAAACTGATCGGCGCGGAACACGTGGCCTATGGTTCGGACTTCGACGGCGCCGTCACCACGGCCATCGACGCGGCCGGCTTGCCGCGCCTGACGCAGGCACTGCTCGACGCTGGCCTGTCAGAGGCGCAGATCCGCCGCGTGGCGGGTGAAAACGTGCGCGACTTTTTACTCAAAAATCTGCCCGACGACGATGCCTAGGCTAGCCTAGCGCCTGGACCAGGGCCCGGTCCGCCACCTGGCGTGGCCGGATGCGTATCAGCTTGCGGTACAGGGGCGGCATCGTCTCGCACAGCGCCAGCAAGTCGTCTTCCGGCATGCCGGGACGCGCGTACTGGAATTGCGCGGGATTATTCTCCGGCAGCGCCCCTTCCATCGTGGAGCCGTAGGCGCCCAGGGTCATGAAACTGGCGGCGCTGTCGTCCGGGCCGATGGCCAGCACGAAAGTGCCGTGCTTGGGGTGGCCCAGGTAGCTTTTGATTTCTTCCTGCAGCGCCGGCTCCGCATGCGCCATCAATTCAAAACGCAGCTGCGCGTACTGGCGCGTGCATTCCATGAATGGCGTGCGGATGGCCGACTGCGCCAGTTTTCCCGGCATGCACAGCAGCAGGTTGCCGAAAGAATCGAGCAAGGCGGCCGCGTCGCCCTGGCCGCCATCGCGCGCATCCTGCTCCATGGCCGCCTGCAGGAAGGGCGCCAGGCCCGCATCGGGCGCATGCGGGTCGCAGCGGTAAGTCAGGGCATCGGGATAGCGGCGGCGCAGGGCGCGCACCACGGCGTGCTCGGACGGCAAGGTGGCCGGATCGCGCAGGTACACGTCGTCGCCGGCGCTCAGCAGCTGCATCACCTGCGCCGAAGTCGCTTCGAACACGAGCGAGCACAGTGCCTGCGTCGCCTCGTGGATGCTTTTGCCGATGAAAAAGGATTTGGGCGCGGCGCCGGAAGGCAGGCGCGCATACTCGGTGGCGCCCCGCACGGCCGGATAGCAAAAGCTGCGGCCAGCCTGCGCCTGCAGCGGCGCCGGCAAGGCCGTGAACGTGGCGGCGCCATCGTAATTGATGCCCGCCTTGACGTCGGGCGCGGCCACCACCACGTTGAAACCGGCCGCCAGAATCGCCCCCGTGCACATGCAGCAGGGATCGAGCGAGGTGACGATGGTCAGTTCGCCCGGCGGCGGCAAGGGCGTGCCCTTGGCCCGCTCGGCGAAATACCAGTCCACCAGCTGGCGCTCGCCATGCGCGGTGGGGTCGAACACCAGGCCCTGGCGCACGACGTTGTTGTGCATCGATTGCAGCACGTTGCCGGTGCCGTCGAGCAGCACGCCGCCCACGCCGAAGGTGCCCTGCGTCTTGGCCGCCATGGCTTCGGCCGCGGCAATCGCCACGGCGGCCTGGATGTCGATCGTCTTGTTCAAGCGGATCCTGTTACTTCATGTCCAGGTCGGAATTGCCGAAGCCGTGCGGCAGCAGCCAGCCCGCCGTCACTTCCATGACATCGTTCTTCAGGTTCGTCAGGATCACCGGCAGGTCGGCGCCGCCCATCTCGAAGATCACCTGGCGGCAGGCGCCGCATGGCGAGATCGGTTCCGCCGTGTCGCCCGTGACGGCCAGTTTGGCGAAGTCGCCTGGTTTACAGCCATGCGCGATGGCGCTGAAAAACGCCGTGCGCTCGGCGCAGTTGCACAGGCCATAAGCGGCGTTTTCCACGTTACAGCCACGGAAGACGCGACCATCCTTGCACAGCAGCGCCGCGCCCACCTTGAACCGCGAGTAGGGCGCGTAGGCCAGTTCACGGCCGGCATTGGCTTCGGCGATCAGTTCTTGGTTGTTCATTTTTTCTGCAATACCTTTGAAATCATTAAGGCCGGGGTCAGACCCTCAACACCGCTGACACATAGCTCAACGCTATCGCAAACGGGGGTCTGACCCCAGTTTTCAACTACGGACGAATGGTACGGTAAATCACCGGATTGGCCGCCGGCGCCACCGCGCCGATGGCATACGCTTCCTGGATTTCCCTGACGGCTTGCTGCGCCGCCGCTTCCGTGCGCGCATGCACCATGGCCAGCGGCTGGCCGACAGTCACTTGCTCGCCCAGGCCCACGAGATCCGTCAGGCCGACGGCGAAATCGATGCTGTCCGTCGGACGGCGGCGGCCACCGCCCAAAGCCACCACGGCCAGGCCGATGGCGCGGCAATCGCGCACGTTGGCAAAGCCGGCGGACAACGCCGGTGCCGGCACGACGAACGGCGCTTTGTCCAGGTGCTTGTCCGGGTTCTCGACCAGGTCAGCCGGGCCGCCCAGGGCGGAGACCATGCGCGAGAAGCGCTCGGCCGCTTCGCCCGAATCGAGGGCCGCCATCAATTTCACGCGCGCTTCCTCTTCGGTGGCAGCCAGGCCGCCCAGTACCAGCATCTCGGCGCACAGCGCCAGGGTGACTTCATGCAGGCGCGCGGGACGCGAACGGCCCGTCAGGTAATCCATGGCGCCGCGCACTTCCAGCGCATTGCCCGCGTACGGCGCCAGCGACTCGTTCATGTCCGTCAAGATCGCCGACGTCTGCATGCCCGCGCCATTGCCGACGGCGACGATGCTCCCGGCCAGCTCCACCGATTTATCGTAGGTCGGCATGAAGGCGCCCGTGCCCACTTTGACGTCCATCACCAGCGCGTCCAGGCCGGCCGACAGTTTCTTCGACAGGATGGAGCCCGTGATCATGGCCACGGATTCCACCGTGGCGGTGACGTCGCGGATGCTGTAGAAACGCTTGTCGGCCGGCGCCAGCTGCGCCGTCTGGCCGATGATGGCCACGCCGATCTCCTGCACCACCTTGCGGAACAATGCATTGTCCGGCACCGTGCAATAGCCGGGAATGGCGTCGAACTTGTCCAGCGTGCCGCCCGTGTGACCCAGGCCGCGGCCCGAGATCATCGGCACGTAGCCGCCGCACGCGGCGACCATGGGTCCCAGCAGCAGGGAGACGACGTCGCCCACGCCGCCCGTCGAATGCTTGTCGACGACAGGGCCCGGCAGGTTCAGCGCACGCCAGTCCAGCACCTGGCCGGAATCGCGCATGGCCAGGGTGAACGCCACGCGCTCGTCCATGTTCATGTCGTTGAAATAGACGGCCATGCCCAGCGCCGCGATCTGGCCTTCGCTGACGCTGCCGTCAGTGATGCCGCGCACGAAAAACTGGATTTCCTCGGCGCTCAGCACGCCCTTGTCGCGCTTCTTGCGAATGATTTCCTGGGTTAACAACATCGAATAACTCCAATCATGAGATCCGGGGTCAGTCCCTGCGGATCTGACCCCAGCTTTGCAACGCTAGTTACTTATCAGACGCCGTAAGGAATCCACACGTTTTTCACTTGCGACGCATGCGCCAGCACGGCGCGGCCACCGCTTTGGGCGGCGCTATACCAGTCGCGGCCTTTGGCGCCGCCGACCCAGGTGCGCTTCAGCGTGCCGGCCGACAGGCGCTCGACTTCCGCGCAGCCTTCGCCGGAACCGTCATGGCGCCAGACGGCGTCGATGTCGGCATGCGTGGCCAGCGTGCGCGCCAGTTCATCGGCGTTGCCGCTGATGATGTTGACGACGCCGCCTGGCAAGTCGGATGTGTCAAACACCTGGTACAGGTCCAGCGCGGAGAGCGGATGCGCTTCCGACGGCACCACCACCACGCGGTTGCCCAGCGCGATGGCCGGCGCCACCAGCGAAATGAAGCCGAGCAAAGGCGCTTCGTTCGGGCAGACGATGCCGATCACGCCGACCGCTTCATTGAGCGCCACGGTGATGCCCTTGGTGGGCGGCTGATGCGCCAGGCCGTCGTACTTGTCGGCCCAGGCGGCGTAGTAGAACAGGCGTTCGATCGATGCCTGCACTTCCTTCTCGGGATTTTTGTTGCCCGTCATGGCGGCGATGCGGGCGGCGAATTCGTCGGCGCGCGCAGCCAGGTTTTCGGCGATGTAGTACAGCACTTGCGCGCGGTTGTGCGCCGTGGCGCCGGTCCAGCCGGACGCTTTATGGGCCGCTTCGACGGCGTTGCGGATATCCTTGCGGCTGCCCACGCCCACTTCGGCCAGCAGGGCGCCATTCGCGCCGAACACCGGTGCGCTGTAGGCGCTGTCAGGGCGCGCCTGCTTGCCGCCGATGTACATCTTGGCCGTGCGGTCGATGGCGAACGGATCGGCTGCCGCCGGCTTCACATTGGCCTTGGCTTTCGCTTCCACCACCGGCAGGGCCGGGCGCGCATCTTCGGCCAGGGCCGTCATGTATTCCAGCATGCCTTCGCGGCCGCCTTCGCGGCCGAAACCCGATTCGCGGTAGCCGCCGAAGCCGCACGCGGCGTCGAACTGGTTGGCGCTGTTGATCCACACCACGCCAGCCTTGATGGCGGGAGCGATATCGAGGGCCAGGCTGATCGACTCGGTCCACACGCTGGCGGCCAGGCCGTACACCGTGTTGTTCGCCAGCTGCACCGCTTCGGGCGGCGTGCGGAAGCTCATCGCGACGAGCACGGGGCCGAAGATTTCAGCCTGTGCCACGGCGGCCGAGGTCGACGCGCCCGTGATCAGGGTAGGCGGGAACCACGAACCGTCGGCCGGCAATTCGCACGCCGGCTGCCATACGTCGCAGCCTTCGGCGCGGGCCGAATCGACCAGCGCGGCGATGCGCTGGCGCTGTACGGGGTCGACCAGCGCGCCCACGTCCATCGACTTGTCCAGCGGCGAGCCGAGGCGCAGGTTCTCCATGCGCGCGCGCACCTTGTTCAGGAAGCGTTCCTGGATCGATTCCTGCACCAGCAGGCGCGAACCGGCGCAGCATACTTGTCCCTGGTTGAACCAGATCGAATCGACCAGGCCTTCCACGGCGCCGTCCAGGTCCGCGTCTTCGAAGACGATGAACGGCGACTTGCCGCCCAATTCCAGCGACAGCTTCTTGCCGCTGCCGGCCGTCGCCTCGCGGATCAAACGGCCCACTTCCGTCGAACCCGTAAACGCGATCTTGTCGACGTCGGGGTGGTTGACGATGGCCGAGCCCACGCGGCCATCGCCCGTGACGATGTTGACCACGCCGGCCGGCACGCCCGCCTGCACGCACAGTTCGGCGAACAGCATGGCTGTCAGCGACGTAAATTCGGCCGGCTTGAAGACGACCGTGTTACCGGCTGCCAGGGCCGGGGCGATTTTCCACGACAGCATCAGCAGGGGGAAATTCCACGGCACGATCTGGCCCACCACGCCCACGGCGCGGTAGTCGGCGAATTCTTCCGACTGCAGCTGCGCCCAGCCGGCGTGATGGTAGAAATGGCGCGCGGCCAGCGGCAGGTCGATATCGCGCGTTTCGCGGATGGTCTTGCCGTTGTCCAGGGTTTCGAGCACGGCGAACAGGCGCGCATGCTTTTGCAGCAAACGGGCCAGCGCGTACATGATTTTCGCGCGGCCGTGGCCACCCATGCCCTGCCATACGGGCAGCGCGCGGCGCGCCGCTGCCACGGCGCGTTCGACGTCCGCATCGCTCGCTTGCGTCAGTTCGGCCAGCTGCGTGCCGTCGGCAGGATTGGTCGAGGCGAACAGCTCGGCCGGCTCGCTCCAGGCATTGTCGATGAACAGACCGAATGTGCGCTGGTGGCCGTCGAGCCACGCCTGCGCTTCTTTTTGACTTTCGGGAGCAGGGCCGTAGTCCATAGTAGTGAGAATCTCGTTAATTGTTGGCATGACGATTGTTCTTTAAGGTTGTGCGTGACGATGATTGGCCGAGTAGCTGCCGGTGACGTAGTGTTCGAGCTGGCGCTCGATGTCGGTCAGCAGGCTGGAAGCGCCGATGCGGAACAGGTGCGGCTGCAGCCATTCGTTGCCCAGCTCTTCCTTCATCAGGGTCAGGTATTGCAGCGCGCTCTTGGCCGAGCTGACGCCGCCGGCCGGCTTGAAGCCCACCTGGAAGCCCGTCTGCTCGTGGTATTCGCGGATCGTGCGCACCATCGTCAGGGCCACGGGAATGGTGGCGTTCACGCCCTCCTTGCCGGTGGAGGTCTTGATGAAATCGGCGCCGGCCATCATGCAGACCCACGACGCCTTGGCCACGTTTTCCATGGTCAGCAAGTCGCCCGTGGCGAGAATCGCCTTCACGTGCGCTTCGCCGCACGCCTTGCGATAGGCCAGCATTTCGTCGTACAGCACCTGCCAGTTGCCGTTCAGGACGTGCTGACGCGTGATGACGATATCGATTTCCGAGGCGCCGGCGGCGACCGACAGTTCGATCTCGCGCAGCTTCGTTTCCATGCTCGTCAGGCCGGCCGGGAACCCCGTCGACACGGCAGCGATGGGCAGGCGGCCCTGGATGACCTTCACGGCCGGCTGGATCATCTCGTGGTACACGCACACGGCGCCGGTGCTCAATTGCGTCAGGCCCAGCGCCTCCATCAGGTCGGCGCGCAGCGGGCGCATGGCCTTCATGCACAGGCGCTCCACGCGGCCCGGCGTATCGTCGCCGCCCAGGGTGGTCAGGTCGATCATCTGGATGGCTTTCACCAGCCAGGCGGCCTGGTATTCCTTTTTCACCGTACGGCGGTTCGCCAGGCTGGCCGCGCGGCGGTCCGTCGCGGCGCGGTTGACGCGAATCTGGTTGATCCAGCCCAGGTCGAGGCCGACGGCCTCGTTACGCTTGAATTCGGGGTGCATGAGTGTCATAACAAGCTGGTTCCATTAGCAAGTGGTGGTACGCCAAGGTGCTTAGCGAGGGTTTGGCCAATATCGGAGAACGTCTCGGAAATACCCAGTGCGCGCGGGGCGACGCCGGGGCCGAAGAAGATCATCGGAATGTGTTCGCGGGTGTGGTCGGAGCCGTGCCAGGTGGGGTCGCAGCCATGGTCTGCGGTGATCACGACCAGGTCGCCTTCCTTGAGCTTGGCCATGAATTCCGGCAGGCGCGCATCCATTTCGCGCAGCGCGTCGGCATAGCCTTCGACGTTGCGGCGGTGGCCGAAAGCCTGGTCGAAATCGACGAAGTTCACGAAGGTGAGCGACTTGTCCTGCACTTCATCGGCCGTTTTCAACAGCGCTTCGAACAGCGCCATGTTGTCGACGCCCTTCACGACCCTGGAAATACCCTGGGTAGCGAAAATGTCGCTGATCTTGCCCAGGCCGACGACTTCGCCGCCCGCATCCTTGACGTGGTCGAGCAGGGTCTTGCTTGGCGGCGCGACGGCGTAGTCGTGGCGGTTGGACGTGCGCGTGTAGTTGCCATGGCTGCCCGTGAACGGGCGGGCGATGACGCGGCCGATGTTGTACGGTTCGACCAGTTTGAAGGCCATTTCGCACACTTCATACAGGCGTTCGAGGCCGAACGATTCTTCGTGCGCGGCGATCTGCATCACCGAGTCGCCCGAGGTATAGATGATCAGCTTGCCGGTGGCGATGTGCTCGTCGCCATGCTTGTTGATGATGTCCGTGCCCGAGGCATGGCAGTCGCCGAGGAAGCCCGGCACGCCGGCCATGGCTTTCAGTTTGTCGGTCAGGTCGGCGGGGAACGATGGCGTGGTGCGGGGAAAATATCCCCAGTCGAATTCGACGGGCACGCCGGCGATTTCCCAGTGGCCGCTCTGCGTGTCCTTGCCGGTGGAGCGCTCGCGCGCCGCGCCGTAGGCGCCGGTAAAGCCGTCGCGCTGGTCGAAGCCCGTGGCCCATTCGCCGCTGGCCAGGTGCGCCGCGGCGCCCAGTCCCAGGCGTTCCATGTTCGGGAGTTTCAAGGCCCTGCCGCTTTTGGCGACAGTGCTGGCAATGTGGCCAAAGGTATTGGCACCTGCGTCGCCATACTTGGCGGCGTCTGGCGTCGCGCCAAGGCCGAAGGAATCAAGCAGGAGGATAAATGCGCGTGACATGATAAGGCTCGCTTTAGGGAATGATGCGGGGTGATGCGGACAGTGTAGGCCGGATTTTTCCGGCCTGCCGCGCGGCAGCGCCGGTGGCCGGCGCGCCGCTACTGCGTAAAAAAAGTGCTTAGGCTTGCGGCGTAGCCGATACGGTGGCCAGGAAAGCCAGGATCAGCTTGACCAGGTCTTTCGCGCCGATGGCCGCGTATTTCAGGGTTTGCTCGTGCGACAGGGCGAATGGCGACATGCCTTCGGCCAGGTTGGTGATGACGGACACGCCCACCACTTTCAGGTCGCAATGACGGGCCGAGACCACTTCCGGCACCACCGACATGCCGACCGTGTCGGCGCCCAGGCGGGCCATCATGCGGATTTCGGCGGCCGTCTCGAAGTTCGGGCCAGGGTAGGCGACGAACACGCCTTCGTGCAGGGTGATGCCGCTGGCGGCCGCCGTGTCCTTGACCAGATTGCGCAGATCCGCATCGTAGGCGTTGGCCATGCTGAAGAAGCGCGGGCCGAAGCGGTCGTCGTTCGGGCCGACCATCGGCGTGCCTGGCAGCAGGTTGATGTGGTCGCTGATGGCCACCAGACTGCCGGCGTCCACTTCAGGGCGCAGGGAACCGGCGGCGTTGGTGACGAACAGCATTTCGCAGCCCAGCAGCTTCAGGGTGCGGATGGCGCTCGTCATCACGCCCATGCCATAGCCTTCATAGAAGTGGCCACGGCCCTTCATGCAGACGACGGCGACGCCCGACAGGGTACCGACCACCAGTTCGCCGGCATGGCCGTGCACGGTGCTGATCGGAAAACCTGGCAATTCGTCAAAGCTGATGCTGACGGCGTCCGTCATCTGCTCGGCCAACACACCCAGGCCGGAGCCGAGGATCATCGCCACGCGCGGCTTGAAATTTTCAGGAGCGCGGGCACGGATGATTTCGGCGGCGTGGAAAGGGGTGTTGTTCGACATGGTTATCCTCTGATTGGCTAATGATGATGGTTGCTTCCTGCGCGGCAGTACAAAGCAAGATGCTGCGGCCCAGGTATCGGGTATGTATGGTGTTACAGGTATATCGGAATGCGTATTGCTATAGGAGGCTATCCCAGTAGATGAATACATCCCCTGCTGGCGCCCCTCAGAAGCGGGGACTGCGTTGATCGTCGTCGCGTGGCTCGCCACGCGTCCTCCTCACGCCTTGTCCGCACTCCTGATGAACTGCCAGCAGAAGACGCTCCCTACTGGGATAGCCTCCATTTGCCGCCACTATGCATCAAACGGAATATGTATGGCAAATACCATTTTTCTTGCCCATTTATACAATTCAAATATAAATGGCCGATATTATAGTCGAGACAAGCCCAGGTTCGCCATGCCCGAGAAATGCATGCATACAAGCTCCATACGAAGGTTTTTTATGCTCGCTTGCCACGAGCTTGACACTAACAAGACAAATGTTTACAGTTTCAGACAAATGTTTACACCTTCAGCGAAAACCTTGTGACCGATACCAATAAAAAAGACCAGCTGTACACGCTGATCCGCAACAACCCCTTCATCTCGCAGCAAGACCTGGCGAGCGAACTGGGCTTGTCGCGCTCGGCCGTCGCCGGCCACATCGCCGGACTCATACGCGAGCGGCGCCTGCTGGGACGCGCCTACGTGCTGCCCGACAGCCGCCCCGTGCTGTGCATAGGCGCCGCCAACCTCGACCGCAAGATGCGCACCCTGGCGACCCTGCAGATGGGCACCTCGAATCCCGTGCGTTCGGAAGAAGTGTTTGGCGGCGTGGGCCGCAACATCGCGGAAAACCTGGCCCGATTGTCAATCCCCGTGGCCTTGCTGACGGCGCTGGGCGACGATGCGGCCGGCCACGCCCTGCAGACACACGCGGAAGACGCGGGTATCGACATGCGCGGTAGCTTGCATTTGAGCAACACCAGCAGCGGCACCTACACGGCCGTGCTCGACGAACATGGCGAAATGCTGCTGGCGATGGCCAACATGCAACTGTACGAACAGCTGACCCCGGCCTTTTTGCACAGCCGCCAGCCGCAGCGCGCCGCCGCCGCCCTCACCGTCTGCGACCTGAACCTGGGCCACGACAGCGTGCAGGCACTGCTGGCCGATGCGCGCCAGGACGCGGCCCACGCGACGCCGCTCGTCATCGTCGCCGTCTCGCAGCCGAAGATGGCGCACCTGCCGCAAGACCTGACGGGCTTGCATCTGCTGATCCTCAACCGGGGCGAACTGGAAACGCGCGTGGCGCGCGCCCTGCCCACGGCGTTTGATCTGCGCGCCGCCTGCCGCGAGGTGCAGCGCCAGGGCGCGCGCCAGGTGATCGTCACCTGCGGCGGCGAAGGCGTGTATTTCACGGATGGCGACAGCCCGGACGCGCCTGTCATCCACCTGGCCGCGCGCGAAGTGGACGCCGTCGACGTGACGGGCGCCGGCGACGCGTTTTCCGCCGCCGTCTGCTGGTCCCTGTACCACGACAGCAGCGATTTGAAACTGGCCTGCCGGCGCGGCCTGAAGCTGGCCGCCATGACCCTGGAATCGGCGGCCACTGTCTCCCCCCAGATTTCCGCCGGCGCGCTCGACGACATCGACGATGCCGACCTGGCGCCGCCTCCCCCTACCCTCTTTCAACAGGATTGACACATGACACAATTGAATAGCTTCCTCTCGTTCTCGCAAGAAGTGCTAGCCGCGCGCGCCGCCGGCAAGGCCATCGTGGCGCTGGAATCGACCATCATTTCGCACGGCATGCCGTATCCGCAAAACGTGGAAATGGCGCGGGAAGTGGAACAGATCATCCGTGACGGCGGCGCCGTGCCAGCCACCATCGCCATCATCGGCGGCAAGATCTGCGTGGGCCTGTCGCCCGAGCAGTTGGAATTGCTGGGCACCTCGCCCGACGCCATGAAGGTCAGCCGCCGCGACCTGCCGTTCGTGCTGTCGCAGGGTAAATTGGGCGCCACCACCGTGGCCGCCACCATGATCTGCGCGCAACTGGCCGGTATTTCCGTGTTCGTCACGGGCGGCATCGGCGGCGTGCACCGCGGCGCGGAAACGAGCTTCGACATTTCCGCCGACTTGCAGGAACTGGCGCACACGTCGGTGGCCGTCGTCTGCGCGGGCGTCAAATCCATCCTCGACATCGGCCTGACCCTGGAATACCTGGAAACCCACGGCGTGCCCGTCATCAGCGTGGGCCAGGAAGGCTTTCCCGCCTTCTTCACGCGCGAAAGCGGCTTCAAGGCCGATTTCCGCCTCGACACGGCAGAGGAACAGGCCGCCTTCATCGGCACCAAGTGGCAACTGGGCTTGAAGGGCGGCGTGATCGTCAGCAACCCCGTGCCGGCCGCGCAAGCGATGCCCAAGGAAGAGATCGACGCCATCACCACGCAGGCGCTGCAGGAAGCCGATGCGGGCGGCGTGAAGGGCAAGCAAGTCACGCCATTCCTCTTGTCGCGCATCAAGCAACTGACGGATGGGCGCAGCCTGGCGACGAATATCGCGCTGGTCAAGCACAATGCCCAGGTCGGCACCGCGCTGGCCATTGCCATGCAAGCGGTCGTGGCACGATAATACGACTGCTGTAAAGAAGCGCGCGGCCTTTCAGGCTTGCGCGCCGTTCCCGCTTAGCATCAGGTAATGCAAGGAAAGCATGTCCATCGATCTGAAACAGTTAAAGTATTTTCTTGCCGTCGCCGAGGAGAAAAGCTTCAGCCGCGCCGCCGAGCGCCTGCATATCTCGCAGCCGCCCCTGAGCCAGCAGATCATGAAACTGGAAAGCGAACTGGGTGTGCGCCTGTTTGCGCGCACCACGCGCACGTTCGAGCTGACCGTGGCGGGCAAGGCACTGATGAATGAAGCGGCCGACTTGCTGGCCAAGATGCGCATGACCATCGACACGATTCGCCAGATCGACCGCGGCGAAGTGGGCCGCTTGCGCGTGGGCATCGTCGGCTCGGCCATGTGGGGCCCCATCCCCAGCCTGCTGGAAGAATTCCAGACCAAATTTCCCCGCGTCACCTGGACCATCCATGAGTTCGGTCCCACGGTGCAATACGAAGCCTTGCGCGCCAAGCAGATCGACGTCGGCTTCTGGCGCGAACCCAAGCTCAATGACGACGACTTGCGCCACGATAATCTGCGCCAGGAACTGTGCTTCCGCGAAAACGTCTGCGTGGCCGTCAACGAACACCATCCATTGGCCAAGAACACGGCGATCGAGCTGATCGACATCGCCCACGAGCCGATGCTGACCCTGAACCTCGACAAATCCGCGTTTCCCCGCTACCTGGTGCAATGCTGCATCAACGCCGGTTTCGAACCCGTGATCTTCCAGGAAGCGAGCGAGCCGCAAACCCTGCTGGCCATGGTGGGCGCTGGCCTGGGCGTGACCCTGGTGCCGGAAACGACGAGCCGCATCGGCTGGCCCGGCGTCGTCTTCCTGCCGATCAAGACCAATCCCCCATCTGCCAACCTGTACATCAGCTACACCACGCTGGACGACGCGCCCGTCGTGCGGGCCTTCCTGAATATCCTCAATCCCCCGGCCGTCTAATCGGCGGCACTACCTATTTATATGCACCGCATATAAATACATAAACAAAAACGTATTTGTCATACATATCTGGCATGATGCATAGTGATTCGGACGCCCATCGCGGCGCCGGTTCCGTGCTTGCCCTGCCCGTCATCTGACGGCGCATCCCAGCCCGCTCCGGCAGCCCCATTCGATGTTGTACCTATAGACGGGGCGCGACTGTTGCATGCGCAGCACACTGTCGACATAAAGGCATAGAGACCAGCAATGATCTTGTGCAATACAGTGCAATGTTGATAAGGAAGTATCACCTCGTGCATCAAAAACAGGCTAAATCGGCCCCAAATTATATGTTTCACCTATAAAAAATATACAATATCGATCTTCCAGGAGCCAATTCATGAAACTTACACAATTTAGTTTGACGATCGCAGCCGTATTGTTGACTGCTCAAGCGTCCGCGGCTACCCCAAAACTGGGTGTCGTGTATGACGCGGGCGGCAAGTTCGACAAGTCGTTCAACCAATCCGCTTTCGAAGGCGCGTCGCGCTTCAAAAAAGACACGGGCATTTCCTTCATCGAAGTGCAGGCATCGAGCGATACGCAGGCTGAACAAGTCATGCGTGGCCTGGCCCGCAAGAAACTCGACATGATCGCCGCCATCGGCTTTGCGCAAACGCAAGCCGTGCAAAAGGTCGCCAAGGAATTCCCGAACGTCAAATTCGTGCTGATCGACGGCCAGGCCGCCGGCAGCAACGTCAATTCCGTCGTCTTCAAGGAAGAAGAAGGCTCCTACCTGGTGGGCGTGGCTGCGGCCATGGCCAGCAAGAGCAAGAAGGTCGGCTTCATCGGCGGCATCGATATTCCCCTGATCCGCAACTTCGCCTGCGGCTACGCGCAAGGAGCGAAGGCCGTCAATCCGAAGATGGAAATCACGCAAAACATGGTCGGCACCACGTCCGGCGCCTGGAATGACCCGGCCAAGGGTGGCGAACTGGCCCGCTCGCAATTCGAGCGCGGCGTCGATGTCGTCTTCGCCGTCGCTGGCGGCAGCGGCATGGGCACCCTGCAAATGGCCAAGGAAAAAGGCAAGCTGGCCATCGGCGTCGATTCGAACCAGAACCATCTGTATCCAGGCAGCATCCTGACCTCGATGGTCAAGCGCGTCGACAACACGGTCTACGACAGCTTCATGCAAGTCAAGAACGGCACCTGGAAGGGCGGCGTCAGCTATAAAGGCTTGAAAGAAGGCGGCGTGGATTGGGCGCTCGACGCGAACAACCGCAAGCTGATTACGCCTGAAATCGAAAAGCGCGTGTTGGGTGCGCGTAAGGACATTATCGATGGCAAGATCAAAGTGATCGATTACCGCGTCGGCAGCAGCTGCCCGGTTTAATTTTTCTCCGTATCTTTTAGCGCGCCGCCGGGGCCAGTCTCCGCGCGGCGCGTTTCCATGAAACTATCCAGTTATGAACCTATGCAGCCAGCAGTAGAATTTCGCAGCATTTCCAAGCAGTTTGGACATGTGAAGGCGAACGCCGACGTCAGCTTCTCCATCGCCAAGGGCAGTATCCATGGCCTGGTGGGGGAAAATGGCGCCGGCAAATCGACCTTGATGAGCATCCTGTACGGGTATTACCGTGCCGACGGCGGAGAAATCTTGCTCGACGGGAAAGTACAGCCTATCCGCAACAGCCAGGAAGCGATCAATCTCGGCATCGGCATGGTGCACCAGCACTTCATGCTGGTCGAGAACTTCACCGTCCTCGACAATATCATGCTGGGCACGGAAGGCGGCTTTCGCCTGGCCAGCCACCGCACGGAAGCGGAAGCGAAGTTGCGCGACATTTGCACGCGCTACCGCCTCGACGTCGACCCGCTGGCAAAGATCGAAGACCTGTCCGTCGGCGCGCAGCAGCGCGTGGAAATCCTCAAGCAGATTTACCGCAGCGCCAATATCCTGATCCTCGACGAGCCGACGGCCGTGCTGACGGCCCAGGAAACGGCCTCGCTGTTTGAAATCCTGCGCCTGTTCAAGGAGCAAGGCAAGACCATCATCCTGATCACGCACAAGCTGCAAGAGATCCTGGAAATCACCGACAACGTCACCGTCATGCGCGGCGGCACGGTGGTGGGCGCCGTTGCCACTGCGACCACCTCGAAAGAGGAACTGGCCAATATGATGGTGGGCCGCCCCATCCAGAGCCACTTGCCGCGCGCGCCCTACAATCCGGGCGCCACGGTGCTGGAAGTAGACGGTCTGCAACTGGCCGACGCACAGCAAGTCAAACTGCTGGCCGACATCGGTTTCAACTTGCGCGCCGGCGAAATCGTCGCCATCGCGGGCGTCTCCGGCAATGGCCAAAGCGAACTGCTGGAAATCCTGTCCGGCATGCGCTTGCCCACCTCGGGCAAGCTGCGTTTTCTCGACAAGGACTTGCCGTTTGCCAAGCGCCACGATGCCGACGGCTTGCCGCTGGCCTTCCGCGACCTGGGCATTGCCCACATTCCGGAAGACCGCTTGCGCGATGGCGTGGTGAAGAATTTCTCCGTCATGCAAAACACCATCCTCGGCTACCAGGATCACCTGAAAAACCGCTGGGGCCTGTTCAACTTCAAGGCCATCGGCGCCCGCTGCGCGGAACTGCTGAAGACTTTCGATGTGCGCCCGGCCAACCCGGACCTGCGCATCGGCTTGCTGTCGGGCGGTAACCAGCAAAAGGTGGTGATCGCGCGCGAAGTGCTGGCCAAGCCGAAATTGATGCTGGTGGGCCAGCCCACGCGCGGCGTCGACATCGGCACCATCGAAAGCATCCACACGCAATTGCTGGCCCTGCGCGACGCGGGCGTGGCGATCCTGCTGGTGTCCGTCGAACTGGAAGAAGTGCGGGCGCTGGCCGACCGTATCCTCGTCATGTGCGGCGGACGCATCACCGGCGAACTGAAAATTGAAGAATTCGATACCACCCGCATCGGTCTGTTGATGGGGGGAATGCATAAATCATGAATAACGACTTGCCACGCTGGGCGACAGCCTTTGTCATGCCCATGTTAAACCTGCTGTCGGCCTTGCTGGTCGCCGCCCTGGTGATCTATATGCTGGGCGAAGACCCGGCCGAATCGCTGGGTATCCTCGTCAACAGCGCCATCCTCAATCCGGAAGGCTTGAGCTACACCCTGTTCTACGCCAGTACCTTCATCTTCACGGGCCTGTCGGTCTCCGTGGCGATGCAGGCCGGCCTGTTCAATATCGGGTCCGAAGGCCAGATGTATATCGGCGGCCTGGGCTTGACGGTGGCCATGCTGGCCTTCGACCAGACCCTGCCCGCCTGGCTGTTGATTCCCGCGGCCATGATCGGCGCGGCCCTGTTCGGCGCCCTGTGGGGCTTCCTGCCAGGCTACCTGCAAGCAAAGCGCGGCAGCCATATCGTCGTCACCACCATCATGTTCAACTTCATCGCCGCCAGCCTGATGAACTTCGTGATCGTGAAATACCTGATTCCGCCGGGCGAGCAGAACACGGCCAGCCGCGTGTTCGCGGAAAGCGGCGAAATGCCGCGCCTCTCCACCTGGTTTCCGTCGCTGGGCGACACGCCGCTCAATATCAGTTTCCTCTTGGCGATTGCCGCGCTGGTGATCTACGGCGTGATGGTCTGGCGCTCGTCCTGGGGTTTCAAGCTGCGCGCCACGGGCCTCAACAAACATGCGGCCCACTATGCGGGCGTGTCGATCAGCAAGATGATCATCATCGTCATGCTGATCTCCGGCGCGCTGGCGGGCTTGGGTTCCGTCAATTCCATCATGGGGTCGACGCACTACCTGTCGCTCAATTTCGTCGGCGGCGCCGGCTTCATCGGCATCGCCATCGCCCTGATGGGCCGCCAGCATCCGGTCGGCATCTTCCTGTCGGCCGTGCTGTTCGGCGCGCTGATCCAGGGCGGCTTCGATCTGTCGCTGGAAAAACCGAATATCCCGACGGAAACCTTCATTTTCATCCAGGGCTTGATCATCCTGTTCTGCGGCGCCATGGAAAACTTCTACGCACCGGCCATTTCCGCCCTGCTCAAGCGCACCAAAGGCTAACACCATGACACTCGACGACTTTCAATTCGCCAGCATCCTGGTATCGACCGTGCGCAATGCGCCCGTCCTGATCTTTGCCGCCATGGCCGGCCTGTTTGCCGAACGCAGCGGCATGATCGACATCGGCCTGGAAGGCAAGATCCTGGCCAGCGCCTTCGCTTCCGCCGCCGTGGCCTACACGACGCAAAACCCGTATTACGGCATGGCTGCCGGCATGCTCGTGTGCGTCGCCCTGGCCTTGCTGCAGGCATATGTCAGCATCACGCAAAAGGGCAACCAGCTGGTGGCCGGCATGGCGATCAACATCGCCATGAGCGGCTTGACGTTCGTGCTGGCGCAGTTCTTCTTCCAGCAAGGCGGCCGCACGCCCGACCTCGGTTCGGCGCGGCTGTTCGACGTGGTCTTGCCGGGCACGCAGTACGTGGAACACATCCCCTTCATCGGCTGGGTGTATGCCCACCTGATCGGCGGCCATTCCATCCTCGTCTACGTGGCATTCCTGCTGATCCCGCTCGTGCACTGGCTGCTGTACCACACGCGCTTCGGCCTGCGCCTGCGCGCCTGCGGCGAAAACCCGCATGCGGCCGACTCGGCTGGCGTGAGCGTGGAAGCGACGCGCTACCTGGCCATGCTGGTGGCCGGTATCCTGTGCTCGTTCTCGGGTGCGTATCTGGCCATCGTGCAAAGCGGCTTCTTCCTGCGCGACATGTCGGCCGGCGCCGGCTATCTGGCCCTGACGGCCATGGTGTTCGGCAACTGGCGCCCCGTCTACACTTTCCTCGGCTGTTTGATGTTCGGCTTCTTCGCCGCCATCCAGATCCAGATTGAAGGCGTGAACTTGCCGGTCGTGGGCCGCATCCCCGGCTCGCTGATCCAGATGGTGCCCTACGTCGTCACCGTGATCGTGCTGGCGGGCTTGATGGCGAAATCCATCGCACCGAAAGCAATCGGCATTCCATTTGTAAAGTCCCGTTAAGTCTGATTTTGACTTGATGCAAAAAAGCGAAGCCCGCGGGCTTCGCTTTTTTTACGCCTGTGGAATCTCATCCAGCGAACAATACACGGGCAAACCCAGGCTGCGCGCTACATCCACCATCTGGTCCGCTCCGCCAGACGCACCGCCTATCCTCAGCACGGCATCGCAGTGACTGAGCAGGCGCGTCGCATGCGCATGGAACAGTTGCTCATACACGGCATCACCCACCCGGGTGGAACCGGCCAGCGCCAGCATGGGCAAGGCCAGCCATTCACCGAGCACGGGCATGTGTCCCTTGGCATACAGCGGCAGGCAGACGACTTGCATGGCCGCCACATTCGCCGCCATCAGGGCGGGATCGTCGCCCGTGCCGGAGCGGTAGGGGCCGGCAACGAGGATCTGCATGCCCTGATTCACTGGCATCAGCTGCAACTGCGCATGCTGCAGCAGCATGATGGTCTTGCCGTCGCAGATGCGCCCATCGGCCACCATCCGCAGCGCTTGAGTCAGCGGCAACTCCAGCACTTCGATATCCTCGCCCTCATGCGCCAGGCCGCCGCCGTCGCCGATGCGGCTGGCCGGCTCGTATTCGCCGACAAAGAAATGCAGGCGCTCCGTCACGGAACCGGGGCTCATGAAAGCCTGGAATATCTTCTGCACCTGCCCCACCCGGTAACCGGTTTCCTCTTCCACTTCGGCACGGATGCGCTGCTCCGCGCTGGCCTCTTCCAGCAAGCCGGCCGCCGCCTCGATGAGGAAACCATCGTGGCCTTCCCGGTAGGTGGGAAAGCGGAACTGGCGGATCAGGATCACCGTGCGTTTCATTTTGTTGTAGAGCAGGATGGTGGCGCCATCGCCGCGGTCATAGGTTTCCCGCGTCTGCGTCTGCCACCGGCCATCGCGGCGCAGGTAATCGAAGGTGGTCTTTTGCAATAGATACCAGTCGTGCGACAGTGTTTGTACCTGCTGAATACGGACCCGTTCCTGTTTGGTATTTTCTTCGCGCATCGTGTCTCCTTGTGCTTGCGTGGATCGACTTTATCATGCAAACTCGTGCAATATCAAGAAAATACAAGAAACCTCAAGAAAAATCATGCTTTCACACCAACGCAAACAATACCTGCTGGACCTGCTCCAGCGCGAAGGACAGATCGTCGCCAGGGCCGTCAGCGATAGCCTGGGCTTGTCGGAAGACACGATACGCCGCGACCTGCGCGAACTAGCGAAAGAGGGCTTATTGGAGCGCGTGCACGGCGGCGCCCTGCCCTTGCTGCCCCGTTCCCCCGCGCTGGCGCCGTTTGCCGGGCGCGAACAGATCTCCCCCGAAGCCAAGCCCGCCATCGGCCGCGCGGCGGGCGCCATGATACAGACGGGACAAGTGGTGTTCATCGATGGCGGCACGACCGCCGTGCAGCTGGCGCGCCAGCTGCCGCGCGAATTGCGCGCCACTGTCGTCACGCACAGCCCGTCGATAGCCGTCGAACTGGTGAATCACCCATCGATCGAAGTGCTGATGCTGGGCGGGCGCCTGTACAAACACTCGATCGTGGGGGTCGGCGCGGCGACCGTGGAAGCGATCGGCCGCATCCGCGCCGACCTGTATTTCATGGGCGTGTCCAGCCTGCATCCGCAAGCGGGCATCACCACCGGAAACCATGAAGAAGCGTGCGTGAAACGCGCGCTGAGCGAGGCGTCAAGCCGCACCATCGTGCTGGCCTCGCCGGAAAAATTCAATACGGCCTCACCGTTCCAGATCGTGCCCTTGAGCCAGGTCAACGATATCATCGTGCACCGCGACGTGGACGACACCTTGGTCGCCCCCTACCGCGAGATGGGAATTGCCGTCACCCTGGCATGAAAAAAGCGGCCCGCAGGCCGCTTTCAAATGGCATCGCTATTGCGGCCAAATCGATTGCAACACGGCGGCCAGCCGATAACCCGCCTCGATCAGCTGCTGCTTGGCCAGCGCCGAGCTGGGCACCGGATAATCGTCCGGCACCGTCAAGGCCCACACATTGTAGACCTCGCCCTTGCGGCTGGTCTGCTGCGTGGCGGGGCCGGCCACCACGTCCGTGAATGCAATCTTTGACGCCGCCAGCGACGCATCGGCCCACTGATACGGCCAGGTGGCAGGGTCGCCGCTATTGCCGCTCACTTGTGGCTGGCTGGCGATCACGATGCGGGCGAACTGCTGCGGCGTGCGCGTGCTCAGGCGGCGCATGGCGTAGTCGACCACGGTCGTGTCCCAATACGAATGCAGGGGCTTGTTGGGCGACTTCGGATACGCGCTGGCAGGCTTGGCCGCGCCATCCTCGGCGGGTAGCGGCGCGGGAATCACGGCATCCGACAGCGCCGTCATCTTCGCATCGTCGAGCAGCAAGTCGTTGCCGCCGCGCGCATTGAAAATGGCGACGTCATCGATCTGCGCCTGCGTGGCGGGCACGAAGAACTGGCCATCCTTGCCAAGAAACGCATTGCCCACATGCAAAGGCTGGTGGATATCGCCCACCAGGTGCGTGATCAAAATCAAGGCTTCGCGCTGGCTGAAGCCGTGCGGATTGCTGGTCGCATCAGCCTTGCCTTGCAATACCAGGATCGCCTGTTTGAGCGTCTGCACGATATCGTCGTCGGCCGTGCCCACGCCATGGTCATGGTAATGCGCGTTCTGGAATGGCACATTCGTGTAATGGTATTCGCCATGCTTGGGGTTGGCCGCCACATACGTCAGCATTTCCGGAGATTGCGGGCCGCAATACGTGCCCTTCACGCAATCGGGCCAGTTGGCGATCTTTTCCAGGCTTTCGCCGGGCAACAGCAACTTGGCTACCTGCGCCTGCGCCGCGCTACCCTTGAGCAATTGATCGGCGATGGCGCCCACGGCGCGGTGGCCGTCATTGCCCCACGCCAGCACATTACCGGAAGCGAAAGCAGCGCCCAGCGCCAGCACGCAAAGCAATTTTTTCATGTTCACCATTACTCCTTGCCTTGCGGCGCGGCCTTGGCCGGTTTCGGATACTGCTTGTTGATGTCGATGGGCTGCGCATACGCCGAGCTCCACGTCTGCTCATGCAAGGCCGCGATGCGCTGCGCCATCTGTTCGTTGCGCAGCACCACTTCCAGGTTGCGCGACAAGTCGAAATAGCCGCCCGCCCAGTTGCTCGTGCCGACCCAGGCCAGCTTGCCGTCGATGCTCATGGTCTTGCTGTGAATCACGCGTGCAAACGGAATGAAACCGGTCGACGCCGTGGGAATCGTCACGATGCGGATGTCCACGTTCGGCACCAGGGCCAGGCTTTTCAGATAGGCGATGGCGGGCGCTTCCGTGTTCCAGGCGGACACCATCAGCTTGATCTTGACGCCGCGCTGGGCGGCTGTGCGCACGGCATTGTCGATCACGGCGTAGTATGGCCGCGTACGGTTCGGGCCGTAGGACAGCGGTGCGTAATCGAGCAGCTGGATGCGCACTTCGCTTTTCGCTTCCGCCAGCAAGGCGGGCAAGCCCGTTTCCGAGTCGCCCACGCCGGCCGGGTTGTACGCATTCGGGCTGGCCAGCAGGAAGGCGTTTTGCGCGTAGTTGGCCGGCACCACCTTGCTGTTGAGCACCGTGGCGCGGCTGCCTTGCGACGTCAATGCCTGGGCTTGCCAATCCTGCTCGAAGATGGCTTGCACCTGGCTCACCATGGCGGGCTCCGTGATTCTCAAGCCCGTTTCATGGATGTGCTCGAACGAGCGCCAGTCGAAATTCTGGCTGCCGATGTACGCCACTTGGCCATCGACGGCCAGGTATTTCGCATGCACGATGCCATTGCCCGTGATTTTATTGAAATCGATGAGGCGCAAGTCCAGGTTGGGAATGGCCTTGATCCGGGCAATGGTCGCCGCTTCCGACAGGCCCACACCCTTCTGGTCCAGCAGGAAGCGGATTTTCACGCCGCGCTGGCCGGCGGCCGTCAGGCTGGCCAGCACCTTTTCAAAAGCCGTGCCCGGCTTGCTGACGGCATAGAACTGGGCGATGACGATCTCTTTTTTTGCCGAATCGAACAGTTCGCGCCACACGGCGACGGGCTCGCGCAGGTCGGGATTCGTCAAGCTCGTTTCCACGGGCGAGGTATGGACGAGTTCAAAGCCGGGAATGGTGAAATCCGCGTGGGCCGTGCCTGCGAACAGACTGGAGAGAAGCGCGGAAACAAATATACGACGCATGGTTTTTCCTTGTAAAGATTATTTGACGCGCACGATGCGCCCGGCCGCCGTGGCGCTGCCAGCCGGCTTGCCGGCGCGCGCGCGGGCGATCAGGTAATTGCTGAAGGCGTCGATGTCGCGCACGCCCGTGTCCAGGCGGCGCGTGCCAGCCGCCAGCACGGTGAAGCGGTCGCCGCCGCCGGCCAGGAAACTGTTGGCGGCGACTCGGTATTGTTGATTGTCTTCAAGAGCAATGCCATTGAGCATGATGCTGCCCGGCAGCACGCGCTGGCCCTGTGGCCGCGTGCTGTCCCAGCGATAGCTGAAGCCGTCCGATACCTGCAGCAGATTGCTCTCCTCAGCTTCGGCACCCGGCCACTGCTGCTCGAGCAAGGTACGGATTTGCGCGCCGGAAAGACTCACGACGATCAGGGTATTGCCGAACGGCACCACGGCCTGATTCTGGCCCACGTTCGTCATCAGGTCGGCGCCCGCTTCCAGGTCCTTGCGGATGCCGCCATTGTTCATCAGGCCGATTTGCGCACCAAAAGCGCGTGCACCGAACAGGGTGCTGTCGGCCACCAGGTCGCCCAGCGGGGAAGCGCCGCCGCCCTTGGTGCTGCGGCCCACGTTCGGCACGGCGATGCTGGCCACGGGACGCGACAATTCGGCCGCGCTGCGCTGCTTGACCGATTCCAGGTAGGCTGCCACGGCCGGGTCCGGCTCATACCTGCCTGGCAACATGACGACGTTTTGCGCGCTGGCATCGACAACGGCATTCTTGACGGGATCGACCTTGAGCTTGATGCGCGTCAACATGTGTCCGCCCATCTGCGCCTGCGTCACGAGGCGGCCATCGACACGGCACAGATAACCCTGGTGCGAATGGCCGCTGATGACCAGTTGAATGGCCGGGTCGAGGCGCTTCACCACGTCGACCACTTCGCCCTTCAAATGGCTGCAATCGGGCTGGTCGACGGCTTCCTTCGTCTCGCCGCCCTGGTGCAGCAGCACGACGAACACGCCCACGCCTTGCGCGCGCAGTTGCGGCAAGGTGGCGTTGATGGCGTCCGCCTCATCGCCAAACTGCAGGCCGGCAATGCCGGCGGCCGTCACCACGGACGGCGTATCTTTCAGCACGGCGCCGATCAGGCCCACCTTGACGCCATGCGCCTCTTCGATGCGGTAGGCCGGCAGCAGGGACTTGCCCGTCTGCGTATCGATGACATTGGCCGCCATATAGGTGTAGCTGGCGCCCTTGAAGTCGGGCGTGAACTTGCACGCCTTGTCGGCGCGCGAGGAGTCGCAGCCGCCGCGCTGCTGGCGCAGCAATTCCGCCTTGCCCTGGTCAAATTCGTGGTTGCCGACGGAACTGGCCTTCATGCCCAGCATGTTCATGGCGACGATGCTCGGTTCGTCCGCCCACAGCGCCGACATGGCGGGGCTGGCGCCGACCAGGTCGCCATTGCCGACAAAAATCAGCTGCGCGTCTTCGCGCCGCCACGCCGTCAAGGCGCCGGACAAGGTATCGATGCCGCCAGCCTGCACCGTCTTGCGCTCGGCATCGGTGACGCTCGTGTAGGTAAATTTGCTGCGGTCGAGGTTGCCGTGAAAATCGTTCAAGGCAACCAGGTTGATATCGACGGGCGCCACGGGATGGATGGCGCAACCGGACATGGCGGCGGCGATTGCCACCGCGATCAGGGATAGGGGCAGTGTTTTCATAGGCTTCGCAGCATAGCGCAATGGCCGGGATAACGGCATTGCACAAACGGGTTAAACAAGGTCCGGCTGCACAACGCCGGCAGAAAAGAAAAACGGGCCCTGAGGCCCGTTGCAACACATCGCGCGCAGCCTGGCCTGCAGGCTGCGCGTCAGCGTCGATTAGATATCGATCGACAGGGTGACCGATACGAAGCGTGGTGCGCCCAGGTAGTAACGCTGGGTATCAACCGACGTCGTCACGCCAGGAATAGGCTGGGTGTTCTTGACGGTAGTCGAGGACGGATTGCGATACTGCTTGTCCGTGATGTTGCTCAGGTTAAACGTCAGCTTGGGACGCTTGATGTAACCGAAGTTGGCAAAGGTGTAGCCGCCATCGATGCCGAAGGTGGTGTAGCCTGGCGCCGTTTCATCATTGACCATCGATGCTTGTTGCTGGCCGGTGGCGCGCGCTTTCACGCGGGTCCAGAACGAACCATTCTGGTACTCGATCGACAGGCCGGCTTTCTTCTTCGGCGTGTTGATCATTTCCTTGCCGGCAGTCGGCAGGTACACATTCGTCGCGGACAACATGTCGTCCTTGATTTTGCTGTTATTGAAACCCAGCGAACCGTACATTGCCCAGCCATTGATCGGCGTATTGCCGATTTCGAATTCCAGGCCCTTGTTGCTGACGCGGCCCACGTTGGTGTAGCTGCTCGACTGCGTGATTGGATCGAAGGTGGTTGCCTGGCGATCCTTGAAGTCGACGAAGAATGCCGTCACCGAAGCGATGAACTTGTCATCCTGGTGGCGATAGCCGATATCGGTGTTCCACGAAGATTCTTGTTTCACATCACCAACAAAGTTGGCGACGCCATTGACCACTTTGACGCTGGTGCCGATGTTGCCGAACACGAAGTTAGGTGGTGCTTTGACGTTCTTGGCAACCGAAATGAACAGTTGATCGTCGTTGGTGATACGGTAGCGCGCACCCAGTTGCGGCAGCAGGGTGTTGTATTTCTTGATCAGGTTGTACGGTTTGACGTTGTTGTTTTCGTCGCCGTAGTTGGTGAAGTCACGCTTCACGTTCGGGCTGCGCACGCCGATATTGATCTTCAGCTTGTCATCATTCAGGCTGATCGTGTCTTGCAGGAAGAACTGATAGGCGGTCGAAATCGACATCCAGTTACGGCTTTGCGCTGGCGTGCCATCCGGACGCAGGATCTGGCCGTTTTGCAGCCAAGGATCTTGCGAGATACCATCATTGCTCAGTGCCAGCATCGGGCCCGTTTGCTGATGGCGCGCGCGCTCGTACCAGAAGCCACCGAGCACTTCGTGGTTACCCGACGACCAGTTCAGCGACGCCGTCACGCCTGGACGAAAGGTCTTGGTGACGCTGGCGTTGGCGACCAGCACGGTGTCGAGGGTGTCACCGTCGCCGTTCAAGTCCACGGCGCCATTGCGCATGCCAGTGGCTGCACTATAGAAAGCTTTTTCCGACTGGGCGCGCTGTTGCACACCGCCGTTACCGTAGCCGTACCAGATGTATGGCAGTACTTTCAGGTCCAGGTTCTCGTTCAGGCGGAACTTGGCCGTGGCCGATGCGATGGCGTTCTTGAACGGGTTGATGCCCAGCTTGTAGAAGGCCGGCGACTGGGTGCTTTCCTTTTGTTCCACGCCTTTTACTGGCTTCAGATGGCCCTTGAATGTATCGGCGTAGTCAAAATTATAACCATTCTTGTTGATTTCGGCCAAGGTCAGGTTATTGATGTTGTTGTTCATCGCCTCGTTGTACAGCAAGGTGGCGTGAATATAGTTGAAACGATCCCAGTCGTAGTTGATGCCAGCATCGATATGGTCGCGCTTGGCGCCGCCCTTGCCTTTCCATTTGTCGGCTTCAGCATGCGAAGCGGACACGAACATCTTGGTGCGCTTGTCCGAGAACAGGCCGGTGTCAACGCGCACGAAGGTTTTCTTCATGTTCAGTTGACCGAAGGTCTGCATCATGCGCAGGCGGTGCTTGTCTTCCGGATTGCAGGTGTTGATACCAAAGTTGCCGCCGGTCGCGCCCACTTGTGGCGAATCGGCATCGGTCGAACCCTGGGTGACGGTTTGCGAGCAGGTATTTTCCTGGTCGACATATTCTTGTGGGTAGATGGCAAAACTACCGGAGTCATTCACCGGCACGCCATTGATCGTGGCGCCGATCTGGTCGGAGTTAAAGCCGCGCAGTGTCAGGCCGCCGCCGAACAGGCCAGTTGCATCGTAGTTGTAGCTATTAACAGCTGGCAACATCTCCAGGGCTTCGTATGCATTGCCCGTAGGGCGCTGCTTTTCCAGTTCTTCTGCCGTAATCGTGCTGCGTGCTTTTGGCGCATCTTCCGTCACCATCAGGCCCATACCGGTTTTTTTAGCGGTAATGACCACTTTTGCGGCTTCGCCAGCGGTTTGCGCATGCGCAGTAGAGATGCCGAAGCAAGCCAATTGGCATGCCACCGCGATCATACTTAGTCGCAATTTTGGTTGTTGAATGAACTGCATTTAAACCCCCTAGAGTGTGTATAACTTACAAGATTTTGACTTGCTTATATTGTGGTGAAACACGGAAACTATCCAACTAGACACGGCAGTATAAAGATCGAATATGTCAAAACCATTACATGAATATGACCGCAATGTGACAGGAGCCGCTAGACATCCTGAATTGTCACAAAAGCGATAGCAAAAATGACTTATTCAACTCTTCGCCGTCCAACTATGCATTAAGGTATGTAGGCTGACAAATACGTTTTTTTTTAATAATTTATATATAAAAAGTATAAATCACCGCTGGAAGCCGCATTTTTTGTATCAACCGAGCAAGCTCACCTCATCGGGGCGAAATTATAGATGAGCGGCAAGGCTTGGAAATTGTTTCAGAAAATAATTGCAAGAAAGCACTATCAGTGCGTCATTTTGTGTCGTAAAGGCACAACAAAAATGATAAAAAGAGGAATTTGTAACTATGAAGATCAGGAGGTTACGCGACCGCCGGTTGCGGTCGCGTGACAGGCAGGAGAGGTGAAATACTTTTACGGTTTTACAACAGTTGCCTTACGGTCACTATTTGCGATCAAGGCTTCGAAACGGGTAAAGCGGGCATCGAGCGCTTTCAGCAAACGTTGCTTATCCGCTTCGGCCAAAAACGAATAACGCAGGCTGTTGTAGGACAGCTTTTTGATTTCCGCATAATCGGTCTTGTACTGGCTGGCAAACAGCACGTATTCATTCGACAGGGTATTGCGCGAGACGCCCGCGTCATCGGTGGAAATGACGAACGGCACGCCATACTTGCGGTACAGGGTGATCGGATGCGCCTGGCCCTTGATACCAAGAATGTAATCGTTGCTGGTCAGGTTCACTTCCACGGGAATGTTACGTTCGCGCATTTTCTGCATGGTTGCCAGCGCATTGTGCTCGTACGCGATATCCATGCCGTGACCGATACGGTCGGCCCCTGCCACGTCGACGGCTTCGGCGATATGGAAAGCCATGCCTTCCGGCGGCACCATGCCCAGCGCCAGTTCACCCGCGTGCAGGGCGATCTTGACGTTCGGATACTTTGCCTTGAGGAACTTGAACATCTCCATGTGCAGGCTGTAATCGCGCATCGACACGTTCACGCTTTCCTGACCCACGATGTTCACGCCCACCAGCAGCGGATTCAGGCTCGCTGCCTTGAACGCGGCCACCATCGAGGAGAACACTTGCGATGGCGACAGGAAACGCAGCACATACGCCTGGTAACGCATGGTGAAGTTCGCATCGTCGATGCCGGCGCTGCTGGCGTTGACGTTGTCGTTGTAGGCGGTGATGCTTTTCTGGAAGCCGGCATCCTGCTCGAGGCTCTGCGTCCAGTTGGCCAGCACGGCTTGCAACGCTGCCGGCGGCAAGCCCGGCGCCAGCACCTGCTGGTCGAACTGCGCGTTTTGCACGAACGGCGACAGTTCGAAAATCGTCTCGATGTAGCTGAGGTTTTCCGCGATGGCGCGCTGTTTCAGGGTTTTCAAGCCATCGGCCGTGTTCGTCGATGCCACGGGGCCGAAATAGCCGAAGGTATCGAAGAAGGTGCGGTCCGGCGGCGTCTGGATGGCGCCATGGTTGTAGAAATCCTTGGTCGACCAGCGCTGCAGCAATTGCGCATACAGGCCCGCGTCGGCAAACACTTCCGTGGACGACAGACATTCACGCTGCGCGGCCGGCTTGGCGCGCTCGGCCGCCACGACGTCCTTGTTGCTTTCGATGCGGTAGGTTGTCTTGTTGACGCAATAGTTTTCCTTGTCGACCCAGTCGAGGAATTGCTCGGCGTAAATGGCGCCCGAGTAATGGTGATGCAGATCACCGCCCTTGGGCATCATGGAAAAGAACAGGCTCAACTCGGCTGTCTTCGGCTGCGCGCCGGCAAGCAGGGCGGCAAAATGGCGCGCGGTGGCCGCTTCGTTGGAAGTTGGTGCGGCCTGCGCCGTTCCGGTCAATGCCAGCGCGGCGCCAAGCGCCAGGCCAGTGAGTTTCTTGTGCATTCGCGTTCTCGCTCAGGATAATTCGTATGGAACAACGGGTAGGTCAGCCCTGCCCCCGCACATGCACGCATTGCCCGCCCGAATAGGTGGCGGCCACGGCGCGGTCGTCGCCCAGCAGCGCAAAGGCAAACAGCAATTCCTCCAGGCTTAGACAGCCGGCCGTGCGGCGCTCGAGCAGCGGCGTCGATTGCTTGTCGAGCACAATGAAATCCGCTTCCGTGCCTGCCGTGAAATTGCCCAGGGTGCCTTCCAGCTGCATGGCGCGCGCGGCGCCCAGGGTCGCCAGGTAAAACATGCGCAAGGCGGGCAGATAGCTGCCTTTCAAGCGTGCTACTTTATAGGCTTCGTTCATGGTTTGCAACATCGAGAACGAGGTGCCGCCGCCCACGTCGGTGGCCAGCGACAGCAGCACTTTCGCCGCATCGGCCCGCTCGAAATCGAACAGGCCGCTACCGAGGAACAGGTTTGACGTAGGACAAATGGCGGCCGCCGAGGACGTCTCCGCCATGCGCGCGCGATCGCGCTCGTCGAGCCAGATGCAGTGGCCGAACATGGCGCGCGGGCGCAGCATGCCGTACCGGTCGTACACATCGAGGTAGCTGCGCGCCTGCGGATGCAGTTCGCGCACCCAGCGGCACTCATCCGCGTTTTCCGACACGTGCGTCTGCAGATACGTATCCGGATAGGCGCGCGCCAGCTCGCCCGCTAGGTGCATCTGTTCATTCGTCGAGGTGGGCACGAAACGGGGCGTGATCGCATACAGTGAGCGGCCATGCTTGTGCCAGCGCCGGATCAGCTCTTCGCTTTCGCGCGCGCCGGACTCGGCCGTATCGCGCAGGAATTCAGGACAGTTGCGATCCATCATGACCTTGCCCGCCACCATGCGCAAGCCGCGCGCCTCGCTGGCGCCGAAGAAGGCATCCACCGATTGCGGATGCACGCTGCCATACACCATGGCCGTCGTGGTGCCGCAGCGCAGCAGTTCATCGAGGAAAAACTCGGCGACATTGCGCGCATGCACAGGGTCTTCAAATGCGCGCTCGGTGGGGAAGGTATACGTCTCCAGCCACGGCAGCAAACCGGGTGCGGGCGAGGCGATCATTTCCGTCTGCGGGAAATGCAGATGCGTGTCGATAAAACCGGGCACGATCAGCTTGCCGCGATAATCGACGATCTGCGTGCCGGGCGGCAAAGTCGCTTGCAGCTGCGCGTAATCGCCGGCCGCCACAACCTTGCCGTCGGCCACGATCAGCAAGCCGTCCACATGCCAGGCATGCGCCTCGTCGGTGAAAGCGGGATCGGCGTGGAAGTGCAGCAAGCTGGCACGGTAAGCTTGCAATGTGGCAGGAACTATCGGCATGACTTCTTTCTATATCGGGTGAATGGCGGCGCGTGGTTCGCGGCGCGGTGGCGCGCCGGCAGAGGCCAGCCGCAGCGGTGCGGCCAGGGCGGCTGCGGCCGCTTCCTCCCACACCATGAGTAATTGGCAGGCAACGGAGGCGGCGATCACGGCCGGGGCCTTGTTGCGGATGCCTGGCATGCCGATCGGGCACACCATGGCGGCAATGCGCTCGTCCGGCACGCCGCGCGCCTGCAGGCGGTGCTCGAACTGCTTGCGTTTCGTGTGTGAACCGATCAAGCCGAACCAGCCCGCATCCTCGCGCTCCATGATGGCTTGCGTCAAGCGTTGATCGAGCGCATGGCTATGCGTCATGACGAGAAAACTGCCGCCCGGCAGCGCCGTGGCGACGAATTCCTCGGGCGTATCGGTGGCGGCGATGCGCACATTATCGGGTAGTTGCGCTGGAAACATGTCTTCGCGCTCATCGACCCAGGTGATAGTGCAGGGTAAATCGGCCAGCGCGCGCACGATGGCGGCGCCCACGTGGCCGGCGCCGAACAAGGTCAGATGGGCGCGCGGCGCCAGGCTGGGGTCGACCAGCCAGCGCCGCCCCCTGCCATCCTGAGCGACATGGGTACTGCGTTCGCGCGCGAACGTATCGGGCACCTGCTCGCCAGTGCCGGCGATCAGGCGACCGGCCGCATCGAACAGCGCCGAGGCGGGTTCACCGTCGAGCGCCGTCAAACGCCAACTGTCCTGCTGGTGGCGTTCGCGCAAGGCGGCCAGCAATGCTTTCAGGCCGGCATCGACATATTCAAAAGCCAGGTGGACGACGCCGCCGCAGCATTGCCCGAGGCTGGGACCGAGCGCAAAACGCTCGAGCCGCGCATGCGTGTCTGTTGTCGCCAGCATGGTCTTGGCGATTTCCACGGCGCGCAATTCCAGGTGGCCGCCACCGATGGTATCCACCTGGCCATCGAGCGTGACGCGCATCTTCGCGCCCGCCTCGCGCGGTCCGGAACCTTCCACCAGGGCCACCGTCACCAGTACGGATGCCTGCGTGTCATTCTCGATTGCTGTCAGCCAGTCGCTCATCCTCTGCTCCTATGCGCTAGCGCAAACCGCTTGCACGGCCATGACCGCCTTGAGGATTTCCTCGCTGGTGGCGGGGGCATTCAGCGGTGGTTGCGCGGCGTGATTGCCCACGCTGGAAATGGCGTCGCGGATGGCAAAGAACACGGAAAACGGCAACAGCAGCGGCGGCTCGCCCACGGCTTTGGAACGGTGAATGCTGTCTTCCACATTGCGGTTCTGGAACAGTTTCACACGGAAATCTTCCGGGCAATCGGAAATGCCGGGAATTTTATACGTCGACGGCGCGTGCGTCATCAGCTTGCCCGCCGCATTCCACCACAGCTGCTCCGTCGTCAGCCAGCCCATGCCCTGGATAAATGCGCCTTCCACTTGACCCAGATCAATCGCGGGATTGAGCGACTGGCCCGCATCGTACAAGGCGTCCGCGCGCAGCAACTTCCATTCGCCCGTCAAAGTATCGACCACCACTTCGGCCACGGCCGCGCCATACGCATAGTAGGAAAATGGATGGCCCGTCATCGTCTTCGCATCCCACGACAGGCCAGGCGTGGCATAAAAGCCGTCCGACCATAGTTGTACGCGCGCCAGATACGCCTTCTGCACCAGCTCGGCAAACGCGACGACATGGCCATTCACATGGACGTGGTTATCGAAGAAGCGCACAGCAGCAACGTCGCCGCCATACAGTTTGACCGCGTAATCGGCCAGGCGTTCACGGATCTGGCGCGCCGCGTCCTGCGCCGCCTTGCCGTTCAGGTCGGCACCTGTAGAGGCGGCCGTGGCCGACGTGTTCGCCACCTTGCTGGTATCGGTGGCCGTGGCCCGCACGCGCTCCAGGTCCAGCCCCAGCTCGTGCGCCACCACCTGCATCACCTTGGTATTGATGCCCTGCCCCATTTCCGTGCCGCCATGGTTGACCAGCACGGAGCCATCCACGTACACGTGCACGAGCGCACCAGCCTGGTTCAGATGCGTGACGTTGAAGGCGATGCCGAATTTCAGCGGCGTAAACGCGAGGCCCTTCTTCAAAACAGGGCTGGCCTCGTTGTAGGCGTCGATGGCACGGCGGCGCGCGCGGTAATCGCTGCTCTCTTCCAGTTCGGCAACGAGTTCATGGATGACGTTATCGACGATTTTTTGCCCATACGGCGTGACATTACGTCCTTCCACATCGTTGCGGCCATAGAAATTGAGCAGGCGGATATCGAGCGCATCGCGTTGCAAGTGGCGGGCGATTTCATCGATCACGTACTCGATGGCGATGGCGCCCTGCGGCCCGCCAAAGCCGCGGAAAGCCGTGTTCGACTGCGTATTCGTCTTGCCGCAGGCGGCGCGGATATCCACGTCGGACAGGTAATAGGTGTTGTCGAAGTGGCAGACGGCGCGCGTGGCGACGGGGCCGGACAGGTCGGCCGAGTAACCGGCGCGCGTGGTCATGTCGACCCTGGCGGCCAGGATTTTTCCTTCGTCGTCGTAGCCGACTGCGTATTCATAATAAAAACAGTGGCGCTTGCCCGTCACCAGCATGTCGTCGTCGCGGTCGGCGCGCAGTTTCACGGGACGCTTCAGCTTGGCCGCCGCAATCGATGCGGCCGCAGCCCACAGGGCCGACTGCGATTCCTTGCCGCCAAAACCGCCGCCCATGCGCCGGCATTCGACGGTGATGTTGTGCGAATGCACGCCCAGCGCATGCGCCACCACGTGCTGCATCTCGCTCGGATGCTGGGTAGAACACAGCACCAGCATGCCCTGCGCTTCCTTCGGGATGGCGTAGGAAATCTGCCCTTCCAGATAAAACTGTTCCTGTCCGCCCACATACAGCTGGCCCTTGACCACGTGCGGCGCGCCCTCGAACGCGGCCTGGTAGTTGCCGCGCGTCAGCTGCATCGGCGGCAGCACATACGACTGTGCCGCCTTGGCCGCCTGCGGCGTCATGATCGCGGGCAATTCCTCGTACGACACCTGCGCCAGGCGCGCGGCGCGGCGCGCGTGATCGTGCGTGTCGGCCACCACGATGAAGATGGGCTGGCCCACGTATTGCACCAGCTCCGCAGCCAGGATGGGATCGTCATGGATGATGGGGCCACAATCATTCGTGCCGGGAATGTCGTGCGCCGTGTAGACGGCGACGACACCGTTCGCACCGCGCACGGTCGACAAGTCCATGGCCGTGATGCGCGCATGCGGCTTTTGCGACAGGCCCAGTGCCGCGTGCAAGGTACCCTGCAATTCGGCGATATCGTCCGTGTACGTGGCTTGCCCCAGCACATGCAATTGCGCCGATTCATGGGGGCTGGGCTTGCCCACGGCAGCCCAGGCGGCCGCTTGCAATTCGGGCGTGGCAGGATGGTTCATGCTGGTCCTTTCAGGCGCGGCAAGCGTAGGCGTTGACGGCAGTGCGTTGCAAAGGCGCACCGGAGCGTGTTTCCAGCCAGAATCGGCGTAGTAAATTTTGCGCCGTCGTCATGCGGTAGGTAGTCGAGGCGCGCATGTCCGACAGGGGCGCGTAATCGTCGGCCAGCAAGCGCATGGCGATGACGAGATTGTCTTCCGTCCACGCCTGCCCGCGCAAAAAAGCCTCCGTTTGCGCGGCCCGTTGCGGCGTGGCCGCCATGCCGCCAAAGGCGATACGCGCATCGGCGATCACATCACCATCCAGACGGAAGGCAAACGCGGCGCACACGGCCGAAATATCCTGGTCGAAGCGCTTGGCCAGCTTATACGTGCGGAAATGCACATCGGCACGCGGCATGGGCACGCGCACGGCTTCGACGAATTCGCCTGGCTGCAGATCTTTCTTTTGGTAAGCCAGATAGAAGTTTTCCAGCGGCATGATCCGCTGGCCGACGGGGCCGCGCAGCACGATCTCGCTGCCCAGCGCAATCAGCCACGGCATCGAGTCACCGATGGGCGAACCATTGGCCACATTGCCGCCCAGGGTACCCGCATTGCGGATCGGCAAGGAAGCAAAGCGCTGCCACAATTCCGACAATTCCTGCGGATAATACTCGCACAGCGCCGCATAGGCATCGTTCAGGCTGGCGCCGGCGCCGATGTGCAGCTTGTCATCGTCCACGGCGATGGTTTTCAGCGCAGCGACGTTACCGAGATAAATAATGTCGCCCAGGTCGCGCAATTGCTTGGTCACCCACAAGCCCACATCGGTGGAGCCGGCCAGCAGGCAGGCTTGCGGCTTTGCCCCGCGCAGCGCCACCAGTTCGTCGATGCTGCGCGGTGCGTGGAAGTATTGGCCGCCATGTTCATAGGTGCTCACGCTGCCGCGCTGCAGCCCCTGCAATTGCTGCGCCAGGGCATCGCGGTCAAATGTCACATGCGGTAACTCGCCCATGCGCCTGGCCGCGTCGATGATGGGCCGGTAACCCGTACAGCGACACAGATTGCCAGACAGGTTGTCGTCGATTTCACAGCGCGTGGGCGTCTCGCCGTTTTTCGCTAGATACATGCCCCACAGCGACATGACAAAGCCGGGCGTGCAAAAGCCGCACTGGGAACCATGGCATTCGACCATCGCCTGCTGCACCGGGTGCAAGGCGCCATCGGGTTGCTGCAAGTCTTCCACGGAAAACAGGGCCTTGCCATCGAGGGTGGGCGTGAGCTGGATGCAGGCGTTGACGGCCTTCATCTCGACCTGGCCATTCACCAGGCTGCCGATGACGACGGTGCAGGCGCCGCAATCGCCTTCGGCGCAGCCCTCCTTGGTACCCGTGCAATGCAAATCCTCGCGCAGATGCTGCAACACAGTCTGCGTAGGGGCGGCGTTGCGTACTTCCTGTACGGCACCACGATAATAAAAGCGGATCGGTTCTGACATGCTGGCCTCGGTATAGTCCCAGTATAGGAGATTAACACCGGCATAGGGGACAACTATATGCAAAGACTGATTTTACTTATCACCCAATATCAATACCCATCAGACAGTGCAAGGATGCGTCGCATGCCAGTGTTCGGCAATATCGATGCGGCGCGTAATCCACACCTGCTCGTGGCGCTGCACATAGTCGAGGAAGCGCGCCAGCGCTGCGGCCCGTCCCGGACGCCCTACCAGGCGGCAATGCAAGCCCACCGACAGCATCTTCGGCTGGTTCAAGCCGTTCGGATCGCCTTCCGCATACAGCACATCGAAGGCATCCTTCAGATAATCAAAAAACTGTGTGCCCGAGTTAAAGCCCTGCATGGCGGCAAAGCGCATGTCGTTCGTGTCCAGGGTGTAGGGCACGATCAACTGCGGCTGCACGGCCGGCATGCCGGCGGCATCCGTGTACGCTACTTTCTCCCAGAATGGCAGATCATCGCCGTAATAATCGGCGTCGTAGCGAAAACCGCCATGCTCGACCACCAGTTTGCGCGTATTCGGAGAATCGCGCCCCGTGTACCAACCTTGCGGGGCGGAACCTGTCAATTCGCGGATGATCTGCACGGCTTCGCGCATATGCTCGCGTTCCGTCGCTTCGTCCATGTTTTGATAGGAAATCCAGCGCAAGCCATGACAGGCGATTTCATGCCCCAGTTGCTGGAACGCGGCGACCGCCTCCGGATTGCGCTTCAAGGCCATCGATACGCCAAACACCGTCAGCGGCAGGCGCCGTTCCTCGAACATGCGCAGCAGGCGCCATAATCCGGCACGCGAGCCGTATTCATAAATCGACTCCATGCTCAGGTGGCGCGCAGGAAAAGCGGCCGCACCGATCATTTCCGATAGAAACGTTTCCGAAGCGGGATCGCCATGCAGCACGCTGTTTTCCGCCCCTTCCTCGTAATTGAGGACGAATTGCAGGGCGATGCGGGCCTTGCCCGGCCATTGCGGATGGGGTGGCGTGCGGCCATAGCCGATCAAGTCGCGTGGATAATGTTCATAATTGTTCATGCGGAGGCGCGCCTATAGGAGGACAATGTTGGCTATATGCCCAATCATATAGCCAGGCGCAGTCACCGGTATATGATTTGCACGATAGGCACATTCACTCACCCTATATACAGGATAGCAAATGGGAAAACTCAGCACGCATGTACTCGATATCGCCCACGGCAGGCCGGGAGCCGGCGTCAAGGTAGCCCTGTTTTCAGTCGCGCCGGAAGGCAAGGTGTTATTGAAGATGGATATGACGAACAGCGACGGCCGCTGCAGCACGCCCTTGCTGGAAGGCGACAGCATGAAAGCGGGTCAGTATGAGCTGGTGTTCAATGCAGGCGACTATTTCGCCGCCCAGGGGGTGGAATTGCCCTCGCCCCGCTTCATCGACCTGGTCACCCTGGCCTTCGGCATCGCGCATACGGATGAGAACTACCACGTGCCACTGGTGGTGTCGCCGTGGTCGTACTCGACTTATCGAGGGAGTTAGGCGACGTTAGGCGACCAAGGCAGCGCACAGGCTGCCTTTTTTACGCCTGCATACGTGGGCAGACAAACCACCAGGCGAAAAAAAACCCCACCATTGCTGGCGGGGTTTTTCTCTTACTGCGAATAACAAG
>NZ_JCAQAV010000009.1:0-135406 GCF_059617925.1 Janthinobacterium sp. JF4
ACCCACGACCCCTTGGTTCGTAGCCAAGTACTCTATCCAGCTGAGCTACAGCCGCGCAGGCAAACATTATAGCGTATTCATTTCGCTTTGAAAAGTTCGATTTTTCAATCGCTTAGCTGATTTTGCAGAATACCGCCCCGCATGATCCGCCACCTTTTCACTGCCAAAAAGCTTGCGCCTTTTTATCGAAGGACACTTCTGCTTTCACAGGGGCATCCAGCGAATCGAGAAGTTGCTGTCTCGAAAGAAGCGGGATTATAGGGACTGCTTTCCAGCCTGTCCAGTGCTATCTGCAGGCGGCGCGCAAGCGTGCGGTGGCGGCGCGCCGCTTGGGGCTACAATACCAGCCAGACAGGGGCGCTTGTGCCTCCCCGAATGCATGACGGCGGGTAATTCCATCATGCCCCACTCACTGAGCTTAGCGGCGGCGGCCCGGAGGGGCAAGAGCCCGTGCGGCAGACTCACTGTTGCAGGATTTCCGATGGCCATGCATGACAGCAAGCAATATCTGCTTCCCCCATCAGCGCCGCTGAGCCTCTCCGACGAGCGCCTGGGCAACTTACTGGAAAGCATCACCGACGGCTTTTGCCTGCTCGACCGCGACTGGACCATCCGCTATATCAATACACGCGGCGCCGATATGCTGGCGCCGCAGCGTCCGTCTGGCGCCAGCCTGGCGGGCAGCAGCCTGTGGCAAGCCTGCCCCGACCTGTCGGGCACGGAACTGGAAACGCAGTACCGGCGCGCCATGGCGCAGCAGCATAGCTGCAGCTTCGAACTGCTGTATCTGCCGCTGGGGCGCTGGCTGGAAGTGCGCATCTTCCCTTCCAGCGACGGCTTGACCACGTATATCCAGGACATCAGCCAGCGCAAGGCGGCCGAGGAAAGCTTGCGCCACAGCGAGGAAGACTTGCGCGCACTGGCCAATTCCATCCCGCAACTGGCCTGGATCGCCAGCTTCGACGGCACCATTGCCTGGTACAACCAGCGCTGGCACGACTACACGGGCACCAGCGCCGAACAGATGGCGGGCGACGGCTGGAGCATCGCCTATCACGCGCAGCACCTGCCGCCCATGCTGCAAGCCTGGAAGACCGCCTTGCGCGACGGCACGCCCTTCGAAATGGAGTTCCCCATCCGCGGCGCCGACGGCCAGTACCGCTGGTTCCTGACGCGCGCCAATCCCGTGCGCGACCGGGGCGGCCAGCTGCTGCGCTGGTTTGGCACCAGCACCGACGTCGACCAGGTCAAGCGCGCGCAGGAAGCCTTGCGCGATGAAACGCGCGTGCTCGAGTTGCTCAACAATACGGGCGCGGCCCTGGCCAGCACCCTGGACTTGCCGGCCCTGCTGCAGGAAGCCGTCGATGCGGCCACGCGCATCAGCGGCGCGCGCTTCGGCGCCTTCTATTATGACGATGCGGGCGAGGCCCACCCCTCGGCGCGCGCCGTCAACGGCATCAGCCTGCGCCAGGCCGAGGCCATCGCCACGGAATTGCGCCAGGGACCGGTCATGCGCCAGAACGACTTGCTGGCCGCGCCCGATGCCAGCACCGACGGCGCGCCGCCGCTGCGCAGCTGCCTCAGCCTGCCCGTCAGTTCGCGCTCGGGCCTGTTGCTGGGACGCTTGCTGCTGGGCCATCCGCAGGCGGGCATGTTCAGTGCGCGCAGCGAACGCATCGTCTCGGCCATCGCGGCCCAGGCCGCCGTCGCGCTCGACAATACGCGCCTGTACGCGGCCGCCACGCGCGCCGCCGAAGAGCGCAAGGTGCTGCTCGACAGCGAACGCGAGGCGCGCGCCGAGGCCGAGCGCACGAACCAGCTGAAAGACGATTTTCTCACCACCCTGTCGCATGAACTGCGCACGCCCCTGTCGGCCATCCTGGGCTGGGCCCAGGTGCTGCGGCGCGGCACGCGCGACCAGGCCGACCTGCACCGCGGCCTGCAAAGCATCGAACGCAATGCGCGCGCGCAGGCGCAACTGATCGAAGACTTGCTCGACATGAGCCGCATCACCTCCGACAAGGTATTGCTCGACCTGCAAACCATCGTGCCCGCCAACATCATCGCTTCGGCCATCGAAACCCTGCGTCCGGCAGCCGACGCCAAGCACATCGTCATCCACAGCAACATCGCCAGCGATGCAGGCAGCATCACGGGCGACCCCAGCCGTATCCAGCAAGTGATCTGGAACCTGCTGTCGAATGCCCTGAAGTTCACGCAACAAGGGGGACGGGTCGATATCGGCGTGTGCCGCGAAGCGTCGCGCCTGGCCATCACGGTGGCCGACAACGGCGTCGGCATCAAGAAAGATTTCCTGCCCCACGTGTTCGACCGCTTCCGCCAGGCCGACGCCTCGACCACGCGCCGGCACGGCGGCCTGGGGCTGGGACTGGCGATCGTCAAGCACCTGGTGGAGCAGCATGGCGGCACGGTCACGGTCAGCAGCGCCGGTGACATGCAGGGCGCCAGCTTTACCGTGCGCCTGCCCCTGGGGACGCCGGCCGCGCCGGCGCGCCTGAAGGACGGCGACCTGTCCGCCAGCCTTGACTTGCGCGGCGTCACGGTCCTGCTGGTCGATGACGAAGCCGATGCGCGCGAACTGATGGAACGCATCCTGCGCGACAACAACGCCGAAGTGCACAGCGCCGGCAGCGTGGCGCAAGCGCTGCAACTGCTGGACCAGGTACACCCGGATGTGCTGGTCAGCGACATCGGCATGCCCGATGCCGACGGTTTCGACTTGCTGGCGCAAGTCCGTACCCACGCGTCCCCGGACGCGGCCCGCTTGCCCGCGCTGGCGCTGACGGCGTTTGCACAACCACAAGATCGCCAGCGGGCGCTGGCCAGCGGCTTCCAGGGCTGGGTCTCGAAACCGCTCGACCCGGCCGAACTGGTGGCGGCCGTGGCGCAACTGGCCGCTGCGCGCGTCATGGCCCCGCCCTTAAAAAGATGATGCAAAGAAATACATAGTGCAAAACAAAATGACTATTTTTGTGGGTTGGCCTTCCTACTTTCAGACGCGGCACTGTCCTACAAGCAACTAAGCTAAAGTTTGCTACACTGAAATGCAGAAATACCTGCACGGCAGGCAGGAAACAGGCAGCCGTGGCTGCCATCAGTGGCAGAAGCGAGTTCAAGCGCTGTTGTGCGCCCTATCTTATTGCAAGGCGCTACTATCTTCCCACCGCCGCCAGCCGATCATCAGCGGTAGAAGCCAGCGTTGCATAGACCGTATTAACCGAGACCCTACATGCCCAGCCAAGATGAAATTTTGAAAGCCAAAATTTTGGTCGTCGACGATTCACCCGACAATGTCGACCTGATGCTGGAAATCCTGCGCGATGCCGGCTACACCAACGTCATGGCCACCATGCGTCCGGCCCAGGTCTGCCCCCTGCACCGCGAGCATTGCTACGACCTGATCTTGCTGGATCTGCAAATGCCGGAACTGAATGGTTTCCAGGTCATGAAAGGCTTGAAGGAAATCGAACATGGCGGCTACCTGCCTGTGCTGGCCCTGACGGCGCAACCGAGTTTCAAGATCGCCGCCCTGGAAGCGGGCGCGCGCGACTTCATCAGCAAGCCGTTCGACCTGATGGAAGTACACAAGCGCATCCACAACATGCTGGAAGTACGCCTGCTGTACAAGGAACTGGCGCAATACAGCAAGCAACAGCAGGAACTGGCGCTGCACGACCCTCTGACGGGCTTGCCGAACCGGCGCCTGCTGGAAGACCGCATCGAGCATACCCTGCAGCAATCGGCCCGCAGCCGCAGCAAGTCGGCCATCCTGTACCTGGACCTGGACGGCTTCAAGGCCATCAACGACAGCTACGGCCACGGCTATGGCGATGACATCCTGAAAATGGTGGCGGGCCGCCTGATGGGCGCGTCGCGCAAGGAAGACACGGTGGCGCGCATCGGCGGCGATGAATTCGTCATCGTGCTGGGCAACCTGGCCGGCAAGGGCGACGCGCGCGAACCGGCCGCCAAGCTGATCGAAGTCATTTCCGAGCCGTACTTCATCAACGACCTGACCTTGCGCCTGTCGACCAGCATCGGCATCGCCATTTACCCGGACACGCCAGCACCGTCGAATCCCTGCTGGGCGCGGCCGACACGGCCCTGTATGAAGCCAAGCGCGCCGGCAAGAACCGCTTTTGCTGCTCGCCCCACGAAGTGATCGCGTCGCAGGTCAGCATGCAGAAAAGCAGCATCCCGTCGATCGCCTGAATGGTTACTGCGCGCGGCACATGAAAAAACCGGCAAGCCTCACGGCCAGCCGGTTTTTTTCTGCCTGGGAGGCTTATTTCTTGCCGGCCGTCACTTCATGCTGGCCCGCATGCTGGTGATCCGTTTGCGCATTCACGGTTTCCGGCGGCACTTCGATGCGCGTGATGCCGGCATCGACTGAGATCGGGTCGCTGGCGGGGAAGGTCATTTCCACGGCGTCGTCGAGCAGCTCTTCCTTGGCCCGCTCTTCGCCGCTCATGCCCTCTTCATCGGCCAGGATGGCCAGCGCGCTGGCCCATTTGACGAAATTGAGGTTGGACAGTTCGCGTACGGTAGTCACGCCAAACGCCTGCTGCAAGGCCTTGGCATCCTTCGCGCTGACACCGCGCAAGGCGCTGATGGGGGCATTGACGATGTCGCGGAAGCTTTTGTCGAGGTATTCCTTGTCGACGATGGTATCGATATTCATGGCATGTCCTTTCGTTTCGGTAAGCGGGCCTGTGCCGCGCCCTGCGCCGCGTGGCGGCTATGCTGCATGGGGATGCACAGCCCCACTATGGCAGCGTAGAGCACCCCGGTATGTGCGCAGCCGTACGTAACGACAGCAACCATGCCTGCTGGCGCAAATGAAAATATTGTCTGTCACATAAAAATGATGGAAGGAGATTAAAATTGCCGAAAAGACAGAAATTTTCCATCCATGCGCCCTGCGATGAAATCCTCATGTATGATCCACCACTTGAATTTGGTCCACCTTTCACCATTCACGGGGCGCTATGTCCGCACAAACAGATCCGAACAAGGAAGCGGCCCAGGCCGATGCGGAACGCGCCGCCGATCTCAGCGAGTTGCTCGGTCACGTCAACACCAGCTGGGACAATGAACGGCGCGCCCTGTCGCGCCAGCTGCATGACAGCCTCGGTTCCTCGCTGACGGCGCTGACCATGCACTTGTCGCTGCTGACGCAAAAGATGCCCCAGGAAACAGCCTTGCTCGACCGCGCGGCGACCATGAAGCAATTGCTGCTGAATGTGATTGAAACCAACCGGCAAATGCAGATGAAGCTGTGGAACGACAAGCTGGAGTTTCTCGGCGTGAATGTGGCGCTGGGCGAGCTGGCCGCGCAATTTGCCGAACAGCACAAGATCACCGTGCGCTGCAGCCTGCCCGAAGATGAATTGATTTGCCCGCGCAACGTGGGCGTGGCCCTGCTGCGCACCCTGGAAGAAGCGCTCGGCAACATCGCCACGCACGCCAACGCCACAGAGGTGGACATCATCATCGACGACAACGACGAAGCGCTGATGATGACGGTCAAGGATAACGGCGTGGGGCTGCCGGCCAGCGAACCCGTCGAAATGAGCAAGCACGGCCTGCGCTCCGTGCGCGAGCGCGTGCATTACCTGGGCGGCAACCTGAGCCTGGCGGCCAATCCGCAAGGCGGCACGGCCCTGACCGTCGTCTTGCCGCGTGTTCGTCCGAAGGAATAGCCCTGCCCCGCTGAACGATTCGACGACAGGAGACTGCATGCAACGACTGATCCCCGCCCTGCTGGCCGGGCTGCTGGCCATGGGCGCCGCCCAGGCCGCCGACAAAACCGTGCCGCCGCCGGAAACCGTGGACAAGCTGGCCTGGCTGGCCGGCTGCTGGAACGTTGACGGCGCCGAGCCCGGTTCCGGAGAGCAATGGAGCACGGCCGCCGGCGGCACCATCCTCGGCACCAGCCGCACCGTCAAGGGCGGAAAGACGGCCGCCTTTGAATTCGTGCAGATCCGCCTGACGGAACCGGGCCAGCTGGCTTACATCGTGCAGCCGTCGGGCCAGCCGCCCGTGATCTTCAATCTGCTGCGCCAGGACAGGCCGAATGAATTCATCTTCGCCAACCTGGACAATGACTTCCCCAGCCGCATCACCTACCGCCACGACAGCGAGCGCATCTTGCATGCCAGCATCACCGGCACCTTGAAGGGCAAGCTTACCACCATCGATTTCCCCATGACGCGGGGCCGCTGCGAAGCGGTGCCCCTCGCGCGCGGCAAATAGAAAAGGGGCCTTGCGGCCCCTTTCTGATCGGATACAATCTGAGTTAATGCAGCTTGACCTGCGGCGTGCTGCGCTTGATCAGGAAACGCCCCATGGCCATGACGGCCGTGCGCACGCTGCCCAGCACGGCATTGTGGTGCATCAGGTGCAGGCTGACATACATCATGCGGGCGACAAACCCTTCGACGAACCAGCTCAGGCCCTTGAGCGAACCCATCAGAGTTCCCACCGACGTGGTGCGGCCGAACGACACGAGCGAACCGTAATCCAGGTATTCGTAGGGCTTGGTTTGCGGCGGCCTGCCCTTCGCTTGCAACAGGAAGGTTTTCAGCAGGTAGTCGGCTTGCTGGTGGGCAGCCTGGGCGCGCGGCGGCACCAATTTGCCATCGGGCCCCGTGCAGGCGGCGCAATCGCCCAGCGCGAAGATGTTCGCGTGGCCCTGTACGTTGAGCATGCCCGTCACTTCCAGCTGGCCGGCGCGGTTGGTCGGCAGCCCCAAGGTCGACAGGAATTCGGGCGCGCGGATGCCGGCGGCCCACACGCAGATGTCGGCCGCATAGCTGGTGCCGCTGGCCACCGTCACCTTGTCGGCCTCGATCGTGGTGACGCGCGTATCGGTCACCACGGTAATGCCATGCTTGTGCAACAGTTTCGAGGCGGCGATGGAGACGCGCTCGGGCAGTGGCGCCAGGATGCGCGGCGCCCCTTCGAGCAGGGTGATGCGCACATCCTTGATGGCGTTCAGATTCTGGAAACCATACGCCGCATACACGCCGCTCGCTTCGCGCAATTCGGCCGCCAGTTCCACGCCCGTGGCGCCGCCGCCGATGATGACGATGTCGACGCCGGGATGGCCCGCGTCGCCCTGGCGCTGCTCGGCCATGGCCAGCAGTTTCAGCAGGGTCAGACGAAAACGTTCGGCGTCTTCCGTGGCATTCAGGGAAATCGTGTTTTCCTTGGCGCCGGGCACGCCGAAGTAATTCGAGGTGCTGCCCACGGCTAGCACCAGCTGGTCGTAGCTGACCTGGCGCTGCGGCAAGAGCTGTTCATCCTTGTCGGTGGCGATGGCGCCCACGGTCAGGCTGTTCGACGCGTCGTCGAGCCCGATCAAGGGGCCATAGACATAGGTAAAACCATTGTCATGCGCCAGCATCTGGTACGACAGGCCCTCTTGATGAATGTCCAGGGTGCCGGCCGCCACTTCATGCAGCGACGGCTTCCAGATATGGTACAGGCGGCTGTCGACCAGGGTAACCTGGCCGGGGCCGAGCTTGCGGCTGAGTTTGCAGGCCAGTTCCAGGCCGCCTGCGCCGCCACCTACGATAACGATTTTACTGTGCAAAGATCCTCCTGCTTGTTAATCCCTGTGCCCGTTGCCATGACCATTGCCATGGCCTTTGCCCGGCTTGCCATCATGCTTGTTGTCATGTTTGCCACGCTTGTCATCATGCTTGTCAAAATGCTTGTCATGCTTGTCATGCTTGTTGTCATGACGGCCGCGGTCACCGTAATCGGGACGGCCATGGTCGCCATGCTGCTGGCGGTAACGGGGCACATATTGGTTGTTATACCAACTATCCTGGACGAAATACACCTCTTGGTTACAGGCATTATACTTGCGGCAGTGCTTGGACCAGTTTTTCGCATGGCCGGGCGGCACGCGCAAATAGATGGGACGGGCCGAATAGTATTGCGGGCGCTGCACGATGACAGGCTGGGCATAGATCAATTGCGGCGCGGGATAGTCGCCCACGTCGATGCGTCCGTAAAAGCCGGGCTGGCCAATGCTGACCGATACGCCGACCTGGGCAATGGCAGCGGTGGCGGCCGACAGCAAGACGGCGGCAAGAATCAGGGTTTTCATGGGGACACTCCTTTTATCAGTTATGCCGCAATTGTAGACCTTGTGCGCCACGCTGTTTGTTCGCAAGGACACATAGGGAACACCGTGGCAATCTCGCCACAGCTTGCCCAGAGGCACAACCAAGCCGCGCGGCAGGCCGATGGCGGTGGCCAGCGGCAGCCGCGCCGATTGCGCCCGAGCCCGCCGGGCTCAGGCCAGGCGCCGCACGTCCTGCCTGGCGGGCGGCGCCGGCCGGCGCAGCGGCGTGACATTGCTGGCTGCCGGCACGGCGATACGTTCGGCCTGGGCATGCAGGCGGAATACGCCCACCAGTTCCGTCAGGGTCTGCGCCTGGTCCTGCAGCGATGCGGCGGCGGCGGCCGCCTCCTCCACCAGGGCCGCGTTTTGCTGCGTCACCTGATCCATCTGCAGCACGGCCTGGTTGACTTGCTCGATGCCGGCGCTTTGCTCGGTGCTGGCGGCCGTGATTTCCTGCATGATGTCGGCCACCTGGCGCACGCTGGCGACCACTTCATCCATCGTCTTGCCCGCGTCATGCACGAGTCTGGAACCGATTTCCACCTGCTCGACGGAATCGCCGATCAGGGTCTTGATTTCCTTGGCGGCGCTGGCCGAGCGTTGTGCCAGATTGCGCACTTCGGATGCGACGACGGCGAAGCCCCGCCCCTCCTCGCCCGCCCTGGCCGCTTCCACGGCCGCGTTCAAGGCCAGGATATTCGTCTGGAAAGCGATGCTGTCGATGACGCTGATGATGTCGACGATCTTGCGCGACGACGCGTTGATCGACTCCATGGTCTGCACCACCTGCCCCACCACGGCGCCGCCCTTGCCGGCCACGTCGGAGGCGGCACCGGCCAGCGCATTGGCCTGGCGTGCGTTATCTGCGTTCTGCCGCACGGCCGACGTCAGCTGTTCCATCGACGACGCCGTTTCTTCCAGCGAACTGGCCTGCTCTTCCGTGCGCGACGACAGGTCGAGGTTGCCCTGGGCGATTTCGCCCGAGGCCGTGTTGATGGTGTCCGTCCCCGAGCGCACCTGGCTGACGATGCCCACCAGCTTGTCGCGCATGGTTTTCATGGCAAACAGCAGGCTGGCGCTGTCATGGCTGGCCGTGCGGATATCCACGGTGAGGTCGCCGTCGGCGATGGCGCCGGCGATCTTGACGGCATATGCCGGTTCGCCGCCCAGCTGGCGCGTCAGTCCGCGCGTGATCAGCGCACCCAGCGCCAGGCCTGCCGCCATGCTGCCCAGCACCAGCGCGAGCATGAAGCTGCGGCTGGCCTGGTACACGCCGGACGCCTGCTCGGCGGCCGCCTTGGCGCGCTCTTCTTTCTGCAGCGAGAGCTGATCCAGCACGCCGTCAAGCTCGTCGGCATGCAGCCGCGTCTTGTTGAGCAGTTCGACCAGCTGCGCGCTGCGCTGGGTCAGCGGTTCGCCCGCGGCCAGCGCCAGCGCCTGCTGCATGGTGGTGGCGTACTCGGCCTCAACGGCGGCAAAGCGGGCAAACAGTTCCTTGGCGGCCGGCGTGACGAACAGCGGCTGGGCCTTGGCCAGGTAGCTTTTATTCATATCGAGGAATTTGGCGATGTCGGCCTGGCGCGTGGCGCGCTCCTCGGCTGTCGTCGCCAGCAAGAAATTGCTGCGCGCGCGGCCCACCTTGATCAAGGCGATATTGGCTTCCTTGATGTACGACAAGCCCAGCAATTCATGGTTGTACATCTGCCCCGCCATGGTATCGATCTTGCCCATGTTGAAGATGCCGATGCCGGCCACGATGGCCCCCATCAGCGCGACACAAAAAAATGCCGCGAGCAGGCGCGTCCCCACTTTCATTTGATTCAACATGTTTCCTCCCAGGCAAGACGATAGCCAATAATTCAAGCGTATGGCTTGAATATAAGGAAAAAACAGTCACTAAAATGCTCGGATTGTCACCAAATAACAATTCCTTGATTTATAACAACATGCAAAACGGCTTGCCATGCTAGGCAAGCCGTTCGGGCATGGGCCTGGCGGCCCCCCGTTAATGACCCGCGTGCGCGCCAGGTTTGCGCACCGTCATCTCGACGCTCCCCTTGGCCGGCAACTTGCCCGTCCCCTGGCCGCGCACGGGTTCCGGCAAGGCGCCCGTCCATTCATAGGCCACGCTGCCGGCCGGGTGCTTGTACCAGCCGGGGTCGCGGTAATCGCCCGGCTTCTGACCCTTGCGCACCTTCACCGTGGTAAACATGCCGCCCATGCCGATGGCGCCGAACGGGCCGTCGCCCGCCATCATCGGCAAGGTATTGTCGGGGATCGGCATCTGCATCTCGCCCATGTCGGCCATGCCCCGCTCGCCCATCACCATGTAGCCTGGCACGAGCTGGTTGATCTTCGCCGCCACGCCCTGGTGGTCGACGCCGATCATGGTCGGTACGTCGTGCCCCATGGCATTCATCGTGTGGTGCGACTTGTGGCAGTGGAAGGCCCAGTCGCCCAGGTCCGTGGCCGTGAATTCGACGGCGCGCATCTGGCCGACGGCAATATCGGTCGTCACTTCGGGCCAGCGCGACTCGGGGCGCGTCCAGCCGCCATCCGTGCCCGTCACCTCGAATTCGTGGCCATGCATGTGGATCGGGTGGTTCGTCATGGTCAAATTGCCGACGCGCACGCGCACCTTGTCGCCCTGGCGCACGACCATGGGATCGATGCCGGGGAAGACGCGGCTGTTGAAGGTGAACAGATTGAAATCCGTCATGGTCATGATCTTCGGCGTGTAGCTGCCCGGATCGATGTCGTAGTTGCTCAGCAAGAAGACGAAATCGCGGTCCACCTTCATGAAGTTCGGGTCTTTCGGGTGCGTCACCCAGAAACCCATCATGCCCATGGCCATCTGCGTCATTTCATCGGCATGCGGGTGGTACATGAAGGTGCCGGGCCGCCTGGCGACGAATTCATACACAAAGGTTTTACCCGGGGCGATGCCCGGCTGGGTCAGTCCCGTGACGCCGTCCATGCCGTTGGGCAAGCGCTGGCCATGCCAGTGCACGCTCGTGTGTTCCGGCAATTTGTTGGTGACAAAGATGCGCACGCGGTCGCCCTCCACCACTTCGATGGTGGGCCCTGGCGACTGGCCGTTGTAGCCCCACAGATTAGCCATCATGCCGGGCGCCAGTTCGCGCACGACGGGTTCGGCCACCAGATGAAATTCCTTGACGTTGTTGTTCATGCGCCAGGGCAAGGACCAGCCATTCAGGGTGACGACGGGATTGTAGGGACGACCGTTTGGCGGCGGTGGCGGCGCTTTCGTCTCCGCGCCGGCCATCGTGACGGCTTCCGGCAGCGACGCCGCGCCGACACGGCTCACCGCTGCCGCACTGAGGGCGACGGCGCCCGCGTTCATGAAAAAGTTTCTACGTGTAATCATCATTATTCCTTTGTCGCAGTTGCCACACCTGGGCCGCTGCCATTGATGGCGCCTTGCAATTCCGTTTGCGCGATCCAGAAATCGCGCTGCGTCTCGATGGCGCTGTTGACGCTGGCGACCTGTTCGCGCGCATCGGCCAGCAGTTCGAACACGCTGGCCAGCATGCCGTTGTAACGCAGCAATACTTCATGCGAGATGGTCTTGCGCAACGGCACGACTTCATCGCGGTAGTGGCGTGCCAGGTCGTAGGCCGTGCGGTAGCTGGAATAGGCCTCGCGCACTTCCGAGCGGGCCCGTACGGCCGTGCCCGCCGTGCGCTGCAGCGACTGTTCATACAGCGCTTGCGCCTTCGCGTTGCGCGCCGAACCCCAATCGAACAGGGGCAACTCCAAGGACACTTCGTAACCGTTTTCACGCGGCGCCTCGCTCGTGCTCTTGTTGGTGTAGCCCACGTCGAGCACGTTGATAAAACCCGTCACCTTCGACAGGCCCAGCGCGCTGGCCGTCGCCTGCGCGTCGAGTTTCGCTCTTTGCACGTCGAGGCGCTGCTCCATCGCTTGCGCCTCGATATTGCCCGCCTCCACCGCCTGGGCCGGCAAGTCGGGCAGGCGCGACGGTAGAGTAAAACTGGTCTGCTTGCCCCACAGACCCAGCAAGCGCGTCAGGTGTTCGCGCGTGGCCGTCGCCTGGTGGCGCGCGCGGGCCAGGTCGCCGACGGCGTCCGCGTAGAACACTTGCTGGCGCGCCTGGTCGAGGCGGCTCCAGTTGCCCGCCTGCTGCAAGCGCGTGGCCAGTTCGGCGCCCGCCTCGGCCGACAGCAGCGCCCGCTGCATGAACGCTTCCGTCTGCACGGCGGCGACGGCGTTGAAGTAGGCGCGGCGCGTGTCCGCCGCCAGTTGCACGGCGCTGCTGGCGGCCTGCAGCTTGGCCTGTTCAAAACGGCCCCGCTCGATGTTCACGCGCATCGGCATGGTCAGCAAGCCGGCCAGGTCGAAGCTGACGCTGCGGTCGATTTCATTGCCATGGCTGCCGTGCGAGCGGCCGAACGACAGGCCCGGGTTGCGCAAGCGCCCCGCCTGCACCAGGTCCGCTTCGGACGCGCCCAGTTCGGCCAGCGCCACTTTCATGCCGTGGTTGTTCATCAGGGCGATGCGCACGGCGCTGTCCGCGTCCAGGGGCTGGGCCAGCAGGGCAGCGAGTCTTTCCCCGCCCCCCTTGTCGGCCAGCGCTGCGGGCGCGCCCGTGCGGGCGTCGGCCAGCGCGGACACCGTCTGCATGCCGCCATCGGGGCTGAAACTGGCGCAGCCACTGAGCAGCAAGGCGGCCGCCAGCGCCAGCGGCGTGAGGCAAGTTGATTTTGTGAAACGGGCCATGTCAGTGTCCTTCATGCTGGTGTTGCGGGGTGGACTTATCCACCGGCTTGGGACTGGGCTTATCCATTGGCATCTTGTGCCCTTCCATCTTGTGGCCCTCCATCTTGTGGCCGTCCATCTTCATCATGCCCATGTGGCCGCCGGCCTTGCCGACTTTCTCATTGACGGCGCGCCAGGCCTGGTCGGGCGTGGCGTCTTCCTCGGCGGCGGGACGGTAGTCCACGAAGGCGGAGCGGTAGGTGGTGACCGGCACGGGCGCTTGCGCCTCTTGCGGGGCGGGCTGGGACTGAGCGACGGCGGCCAGCGGCAGCGCGGCCAGCGCAAAGCTGAACAGGTATTTCATGGCATTTCCTTGAAGGACAGGGTATGGCGCGGCGGGCGCGCGACTGGAACGCGGGGGCGGCAAGCACGGCCGAGATGGACGTGCAGCGGCCGCACCGCCGGGTTCACGGGCGGTCAGGCGGAGCGCGTGCTTCTCGGGGGGCGTTCGGGACCAGGCGGGATATGCCCGGCGAACAGGGATTCTGGCGCCAGCGCCGGGGGCGGCGCGCGCAGGGTCAGGGCGTGCAAGGCCGGCATGCCGGGTGGCGCCGTGGCGCCCACGGTGCAGGCGCCATGGTTACTGCAATCGTGGCCGTGGTGCGTGGCGCCGCCATCGTCCATGGCCATGGTCATCGGCTGGTCCGCCATCTGCATGTCGGCCATATCATGGCACTGGGGCGCCTGCATTGCCTCGACGGCGACCGTGACGGCGACCGCCAACTCGTCCACGCAGCAGCTGCGCATGGCCGACGCAACGCCCTGCAAGGGCAGCGTGACGGCCAGCAGCCAGAGCAGCGAGCGGGCGAGAAAGCGGAAAAAGGCACGGTTCATGGCATGACTATAAACCTTCCCACGCGAGGAAGGTCAAGTCCCTATTTGCGCCCATTGCCGTGCGTCAGCCAGATCACGTACACGCCGTAGTAGCCCTGCCCCTCCAATATGACCTGGCCATCGGCAAAATAGATTTTCTCCACTTTATTGACGGTGAAATACGCGCGGCCATCGGACGCCTCCACGTCGCCCCAGTAACGGTCGCGGGGCCGGCAGTAGCCGCTGGCGCGCCCGATGGCCCACATCAGGTCGCCGATCATGAAGTCGTCAATCATTTCGGCCAGCAGCGGCCGGTGGCCCGCCAGCATGCCGGTGATGTCGGGATAGCCGGCGTCCCTGAGCGCGGGCAAGTCGCTTTCCTCGTATTGCAGGTCGTCTTCGCGGCAATCCTGCACGAAACTGTTGAAGGGCGCGTCGAGCAGTCCCGCCAGCGCCGCCTCCGGCACGCTCAGGCGAAACGGGTGCAGCGGCAGCACGCTGTGCTGGCCATAGTTGAGTTCGCGGCAGCCGAGGAAGGCCAGCGGATGGCGCCGGCCATTGACCTCGCAGCGCACGCCAGACACCTGCGCCATCAACTGCCCATCCCCGCCGCCCGCATCAGCAGGCGCATCGCCCAGGCCGCCAAGCCCAGCGTCGCCACGCTGGCCAGCCAGAGGCCGGCCATCCACGCCAGTCGTTTCCACCATGTCTGTTGTCCTTGTCCTTGCATCAGTGATACCCGTCTTCCGGCAAGACTTTGCCACGAAACACATAATATGACCACACCGTATACATCAGGATGATGGGGAGGATGAACAGCGCGCCCACCAGGGTAAAGCCCTGGCTTTGCGGCGGCGACGACGCCTCCCAGATCGATACCGACGGCGGGATGATGTTGGGCCACACGCTGATGCCCAGGCCCGTGTAGCCGAGGAAGACGAGCGCCAGCGTCCACAGGAACGGCGCCGCCTGCCGCCCCTGCCGCAGGGACCGCTGCAGCAGCCAGCCCGCGCCCAGCACCAGCAGCGGCACGGGCAGGAAGCAGAACAGTTGCGGCAGCACAAACCAGCGCGCGGCGATGGCCGGATCGACCAGCGGCGTCCAGACGCTGATGACGGCGATCACGCCCAGCAGCAGCCACACGAGCACGCGCGTGAGGCGCACGGCGCGCGCCTGCAGGCCGCCCTGCGTCTTCATGATCAGCCAGGTGCTGCCCAGCAAGGCATACGCCGCCACCAGCCCCGCGCCCGTGAACAGGGAAAATGGCGTGAGCCAGTCCAGCGCGCCGCCCGCATAGCTGCGATTGACGACCGGCATGCCCTGGATGTAGGCGCCCAGGGTGACGCCCTGGAAGAAGGCGGCCGCCACCGAGCCGGCGATGAAGGCCTTGTCCCATACATGGCGCTCATGTTCGCGCGCCTTGAAGCGGAATTCGAAGGCCACGCCGCGGAAGATCAGGCCCATCAGCATGAAACTGAGCGGCAGATAGCAGGCGCTGAGCACGACGGAATAGGCGAGCGGAAAGGCCGCCAGCAGGCCTGCGCCACCGAGCACCAGCCAGGTTTCATTGCCATCCCAGACGGGCGCCACCGTATTCATCATCACGTCGCGCTCGCGCTTGTCCTGGAAAAACGGGTACAGGATGCCGATGCCCAGGTCGAAGCCGTCCATCACCACGTACATCATGATGCTGAACAGGATAATAATGGCCCACAGTAGTGGCAGATCAATGCCCATGCGAATGTCCTCCTTGCGCTTCCAGATGCGCGGCCGACATTGGCCGCGCGGGCGTGCGTTCCTGGCCGGGGCCGCCATGCTCGACGCTCTCCCCTTCATGCGGCTGCGGCCCCACCCGGATCAGGCGCAGCAAATAGCCGATGCCCGTGCCGAACACGGCAAAATAGATGACGACGAACAACAGCAAGGTGATGCCCAGCTGCGTGGCGCCGTGGGCCGAGACGGCATCCTCCGTGCGCAGCAGGCCGTACACGGTCCACGGCTGGCGACCGATCTCCGTCGTATACCAGCCGGCCAGCATGGCCACCAGTCCGCTCGGCCCCATCCACAGGGCGCAGCGCAGGAACAGGCGCGAACGCCACAGGGTGCCGCGCCAGCGCAGCCATGCGCTCCAGATGCCCAGCGCGATCATCAGCATGCCCAGCCCCGCCATGATGCGGAACGACCAGAAGACGACGGGGGAATTGGGCCGGTCGCGCGGCGCAAATTCCTTCAGGGCGGGTATCGTGCCATTCCAGTCGTGCGCGAGGATCAGGCCGCCCAGACGGGGGATTTCCACCTTGTACAGGGTTTCCTCGCGCGCCATGTCGGGCCAGCCGAACAGGATCAGCGGCGTGCCCTCGCTGCCCGTGTTTTCCCAGTGGCCTTCCATGGCGGCGATCTTCGCCGGCTGGTGCTCGAGGGTATTCAAGCCATGCACGTCGCCGATGACGGCCTGCATGGGCGCGACGACCAGCAGCATGGACAAGCCCATCGTCATCATCTTGCGGATGGCCGCATTGTCATTGCCGCGCAGCAAATGCCAGGCGGCCGACGCCACCACCAGCAAGGCCGTGGCGAGGAAGGCGGCCACGCTCATGTGCAGCAGCCGGTACGGGAACGAGGGATTGAAGATGACGGCCAGCCAGTCCACGGGCACGACCCGCCCGTCGATGATTTCATGGCCCTGCGGCGTCTGCATCCAGCTGTTCGAGGCGATGATCCAGGTGGCCGAGATCAGGGTGCCCAGCGCCACCATGGCCGTGGCGAACATGTGCAGGCCGGGCCCCACGCGGTGCCAGCCGAACAGCATCACGCCGAGAAAACCCGCTTCCAGGAAGAAGGCCGTCAGCACTTCATAGGCCAGCAGCGGCCCCGTGATGCTGCCCGCGTAATCGGAAAAGAAACTCCAGTTGGTGCCGAACTGGTACGCCATGACGAGGCCGGAAACGACGCCCATGCCGAAGTTGACGGCGAAAATCTTCGACCAGAAGTGGTACAGGTCGCGGTACACAGCGTCCTGCGTGCGCAGCCACGCCGCCTCCAGCACCGTCAGGTAACTGGCCAGGCCGATCGTGATGGCAGGAAAAATGATGTGGAACGAGATGGTGAAGCCGAACTGGACGCGCGCCAGTTCCAGTGCAGTAAGTCCTGACATGTACAGCCTTCCCGACGCCATGCGTCTGTGTTTTACCCAGGCCTCCACTCTAGGCTTTCCGGGTAAAACATAACAGACTCAGAAACGGCAGAAAACATAGGATCAGTTTGACGTTTTCCGAATGACAAGATCAATCTGATCCGGCGCAAAAACGCCTCAGGCGGGCTCGGCGAGGCCCACGCGGTTGCGTCCATTTTCCTTGGCCACATACAGGGCCGCGTCGGCCGCCAGCAGCACGGCGTCCGCACCGCCCACCTTGCCCGCCTCCTGCTCCGACGACACGACGCCCAGCGACACCGTGACGGGACCGGCGCCGGCAATCACGGCGGCGGCCACCTTGGCGCGCAAGCGCTCGGCCACCTGCATGGCCACGTCCAGGTCGGCATCGGGCAGCAGCATGATGAATTCATCGCCGCCATTGCGGCACAGCACGTCGGCATCGCGCGAGCAGGCGCGCATCAGCTGCGCCAGGCGCAGGATGACTTCATCGCCCACGGCATGGCCCCAGCGGTCGTTGACTTGCTTGAAATGGTCGATATCGATGGCGATGACGGAAAACGGCCGTGCCTGGGCCTGCCAGGCATCCAGCGCCGCCGCCATGCCGCGCCGGTTCGACAGGCCCGTCAGCGGGTCCGTCTGCACGTCGAATTTCAGCTTGCCTATCTTTTGCTGCAACAAGGCCATGCCTACCAGCAAGGCACGCTTGATCTGCGAAGCCTCCAGATACCAGGCGCGGATGCCGCCGATGCGCTCGGCCATGCCGGGTGCATCCATGCGGCTGGCGCCTTCAGCCAGTTGCACCAGCGGCCGTGAAATGAGACGCGCCAGCCACCAGATGAACGGCAGGCTGAGCAAGGCGATGGGCAGCGAATTCCACAGGGTGTTGCGCATCAGCTGGTTCAGCGGCGCCAGGGTGGCGGCCGTGGGCCGCTGGGCCACGATGCCCCAGCCCGTCGAGGGCAGCACGGCATAGCCGGCCAGCATGTCCGTGCCCTGGCTGTTGATGGTGCGCCCGCTGCCGCTTTCCTGGCGCGCGATGGCGTCGATCACGGTATTGCTGCCTGCCACTTCACCCAGGCGCGCCGGGTCAGGGTGATACAGCAGGCGCCGGCTCTGATCCACCACATACAGGTAGGAGCCGTCGCGGTAATAATGCTGGCCAAGCAAACTGAACAGGATATTTTTCTGTTTCAGGTAAATCGAGCCGCCCACATAACCCAGATAACGTCCACCGTGATCGACCACCGGATGGGAAATGAAGACCACCAGGTTACCTGCCGACGACATATACGGCTTGGTGATCAGCGGACGGCGTTCGCGCAGCGCCTGGCGCGCCCCTTCCGAGGCAAGCTGGCTGTTCTGCAGGGCCAGCGTCTCGGGCGACACGCCCAGCACCTTGCCCTGCGCGTCGACGACCAGCACGGAATTGAAGCTATTGGTCTGCCCGCGCAAGCGTTCGGCCTCGGCCTTCAGGGCGGCCGGGTCGGCAAAATGGCGCGGCAACAGGCTGGCGCTATACGCCAGTTGCTGGCGTGCCGCCTGCAGGAAGTCTTCCGTGCTGTTGGCCAGCTTTAACGCATACGCGTGATTGCTCTCCAGCGTCGTATCGATCAGCAACTGGCGCTGCACGCGATAGGTGGCAAAGAACGTGTTGGCCAGGGAGATGACGGCGCTGGCAAACGCCACCAGCACGATCAGACGGCGCAGATTGATGCGCAACAGCGGTTGCGCCACAGGTTGAAGCGGCATGGAAGAGACGGGGCAGCGTAGGATTGCGCCTGAAAAAAAGCCCATTATACATGTCCATACAGCAACAAAGTACCATGGACAACGGTTTATTGCCCCCTTTGTCCCCGCCCGACAAGCCTAGGCCATTCAGGCATGCACGGCGTGCTTGCGTACCCAGTCCGCGTAGCGCTGCATCCAGCCCTGGAAGAAACCGAGGCTGGCCGGACCGATGCCGCCATGCTCGTCAAACAGGCCGTCCTTGGCCTGGATAAACATCTCGGGCTGGTTCAGCAGCGGCACGTCCAGGTAGGCCAGCACATTGCGCAAATGCTGCTGCGCCAGCGCCGTGCCGGTGGCGCCGACGGAAACGCCGAGCACGGCGCCCGGCTTGCCGCCCCACACGCTCTGTCCATACGGGCGCGAACCGTGGTCGAGGGCGTTTTTCAGCACGCCGGGGATCGAGCGGTTGTATTCGGGAGTGAGGAAGAGCAAGGCTTGCGATGCAGAAATGTCGGATTTGAGGCGCAGCACTTGCTCGGACTGCGCGCCATCGTCGTCCTGGTTGTACAACGGCAAGTCGCCGATGTCGATGTGCTTGAAGGAAAACCCGGGCGGCGCCAGCTTGACGAGCGCATCGGCCAGCTTGCGGTTGAAGGAATCCTTGCGCAGGCTGCCGACGATGATTGCGACTTGATATTGGCTCATGAAAGTCCCCGATAACGGTTAAAAGAAAGCCCCGGAGTGAAGCTCACACCAGGGCTATCTTGCCACACAATCATCGGTTTCGCGCTGCTTAGCGTGCGAAACCAGCGCGCCTGAAAAAATGCTCAGGGCTAGGCGCCTTGCCGAAGACAGTACAAATGTACGGCAAGGCAAGGCAACAACGCCATGGGCGTTTTGGCAGGTGCGCTAACGTGCCAGGCCCCGGTATTCGCGGTAATAGCGTCCGCCCAGGTTCGTCAGCACCTCATAGCCGATGGTGTTGGCCATGGCCGCCACGGCGTCGACCGGGTGGTCGGCGCAAATCAGGTCGACGAGGCTGCCCGGCGCGACGCGCTCTTCGGCGATGGCGCTCACGTCCAGGGTGATGGAATCCATCGAGATGGCGCCGATCTGCGGCACTTTCACGCCGTCGACGATAGCCAGGCCCTGGTTGCTCATGCTGCGCAGCCAGCCATCGGCGTAGCCGACGGACACCGTCGCCACCTGGCGCGGCGCGCTGGCCGTGTAGCGGCGGCTGTAGCCCACGTGGTCGCCGGCGGCAATCGTGCGCGTCTGCAGCACCTTGCCTTGCAGGCGCACCACCGATTGCAAAGGATTGGGCTCGCCGCCCTGCGGGGCGATGCCGTACAGGGCCGCGCCGGGACGCACCAGGTCAAAGTGAAAATCGGGCGACAGGAAAATGCCCGAGGAATTGGCCAGGCTGGCGCGGTACTGCGGCAAACGGGCGCGGATGGCGATGAAACGGGCCAGCTGCTCGCCATTCATGGAGTTGCTGCGCTCGTCGGCGCAAGCCAGGTGGCTCATCAGGTAGCGCACCTTGATGCCGTCGAGAAAGTGCGGATCCAGCAGCCAGGCGTCGATTTCACTCGGCGACAAGCCCATGCGCGACATGCCCGTGTCGACCTGCACGATGGCGTCCAGGGTTTTCCCCAATGCCTTGGCATGCGCGCGCCAGCCCGCCACCTGCGGCTCGCTGTTGAGTACGGGTATCAAGCCGTGGGCCGTGAATTCGCCTTCCGTCTCGACGGGCGGGCCGTGCAGCACGAAGATGGCCGCGTCCGGCGCCACGTGCGGGCGCAGGCTAATGCCCTCTTCCAGATGCGCCACAAAGAAATGGCGGCACCCTTCTTCATACAGGGCCGCGCCCACTTGCGCGGCACCCAGGCCATACGCATCGGATTTGACGACGGCCGAACAGGCGGCCGGGTGCGCCTTGTCGCGCAGCAAGCGGTAGTTGGCGCGCACGGCGTCGAGGTCCACCGTCAGGATGGCGCCGCTACGTTCCTTTGGAGGCATGCTACCCGCCATCTCAGGCCGCCGCGTGTTGCAGTTTGCCATGGCCCTGCGTGCCGCTGTAGCGGCTCACGGACAGGTCGTCGGCCAGAATCGCCGGCTGTTTCGACGACATCAGGTCGGCCAGCAATTGCGCCGAACCGCAGGACATGGTCCAGCCCAAGGTGCCGTGGCCCGTGTTGAGGAACAGGTTGCGCAGCGGCGTGCGGCCGACGATCGGCGTGCCGTCCGGCGTCATCGGGCGCAAGCCCGTCCAGAACGTGGCCTCGGCCGTGTTGCCGCCGCCAGGGAACAGGTCGTTGACGACCATTTCCAGGGTTTCGCGGCGGCGCGGGTTCAGGTTCAGGTTGTAGCCGGCGATTTCCGCCATGCCGCCCACGCGGATGCGGTCGTCGAAACGCGTCACGGCGATCTTGTACGTTTCATCGAGGATGGTCGACACGGGCGCCTTGGCCGCGTTGACGATAGGCACGGTGATCGAATAGCCCTTCAGCGGATACACGGGGATGTCGAGCAACGGCTTCATGAAACCCGTCGAGTAGGAACCGAGGGCCACCACGTAGGAATCGGCCTTGACGATTTCCGCGCCACATTGCACGCCAGCGATTTCATCGCCCTGCGTCAGCAATGCATCGATGGACACGCCATAGCGGAACTTCACGCCCAGCGCCACGGCCATCTCGGACAGGCGGGTGGTAAATAGCTGGCAATCGCCCGTTTCATCGTTGGGCAGGCGCAAGCCGCCGAACAGCTTGTCCTTGACCGCTTCGAGGGCCGGTTCGGCGCGCGACAGCTCGTTGCGCTGCAGCACTTCATACGGCACGCCCGCATCCTTCAATACTTCGATATCCTTGGCGGCGTCGTTGTATTGCTTTTCGGTACGGAACAATTGCATCGTGCCTTGCTGGCGGCCTTCATACGTGATGCCCGCCTCGGCGCGCAGCACCTTGAAGCAGTCGCGGCTGTACTCGGCCAGGCGCACCATGCGTTCCTTGTTCACGGCATACGCTTCCGGTGTGCAATTACGCAACATCTGCCACATCCATTTGAGCTGGGCGGCGCTGCCGTCGAGCGAGATGGCCAGCGGCGCGTGGCGCTGCATCATCCACTTCACGGCTTTCAGGGGAATGCCGGGCGCGGCCCATGGCGAAGCGTAGCCGGGCGAGATTTGCCCCGCATTCGCGAAGCTGGTTTCCAGTGCCGGGCCCGGCTGGCGGTCGATGACGGTCACCTCATGTCCTGCCTTGGCCAGATAGTAAGCACTGGTGACGCCGATGACGCCGCTACCCAGAATCACGATACGCATAGTTTCCTCATTATATTTTTTAGGCTGACGCCAGATTAACCGCTATCATATTGGGAAAGAGCCAGTATTTGTTCACGTATAAATCGAGATATTCAGCAATAAATCATGAGAATCCTTAAAGAATCGGCACGTGGCCTCGACAAGCTGGATCGCCACATCCTGCGCATCCTGCAACAGGATGGCCGCATCTCGATGAAAGACCTCGGTGAACAGGTGGGCCTGTCCATCACGCCCTGCATCGAGCGGGTCAAGCGCATGGAACGCGACGGCGTCATCACGGGCTACCATGCCAAGGTGAACCCGGCCGCGCTGGGGGCCAAGCTGCTCGTTTTTGTAGAGATTACGCTCAATCAAAAATCCGCGTCCGCCTTCGAGCAATTCCGCCGCGAAGTGCTGCAAATTCCCGAGGTGCAGGAATGCCACCTGGTGTCGGGCGACTTCGATTACCTGATCAAGGCGCGCATCCATGAAATGGCCGAGTACCGCAAGCTGCTGGGCGACATGCTGCTGCAGCTGCCCGGCGCCGCGCAATCGAAAAGCTATGTGGTGATGGAAGAAATCAAGGAAACTCTGGCGCTCTCGACCGACGTATTACAGAGCCGGTAAAACAGAGCCGCTAAAAGTACCGCCAGTCGGTACCGGCGGCATCGTTTTATGCGCCTTTGTATAATCTTGTAGCACATTCCTGGCCATACAAGCACACTCCCGTCCTGACATCACGCCCGTCCCCTCTGAGATTGGAAGCAGTGATGCACACTGGGAGTCCATATGAACACATTGATAAAACTGGCAGCTTCCTGCCTCGCGGGCCTGGCCGTGGCCATGTGCACCGCCAGTGAATACAAGGTCAACCGGGCGCCGGACAATGGCGCCATCTATCAGAACATCCAGGTCGGCAAGACCACCCGCCTCGACCTCGACGCGGCCCTGGGCAACGCCACCGTCGTCAGCTTCGATCCCGGCTATGAAGTCTGGGTCTACAAGAACCAGCTGCAAGCGCCCAAGGTGACGCGGCTGATTCCCCTGCTGGGCGAAAAAGGCACGCGCGAAGTGGCCGTCATGTTCGACCAGGCGGGTATCGTCAAGAAATTCCGGATACACGAGCCGCGCAAGTAGGCAGGGGGACGCGCCCGTCGCGCCCTCTTGTTCTACACTGGCGCTTTTTCCTCCGGTGCCTCCATGCAACTACCCGCACACCTCGCCCACATCTCGGCGGAGCAAGACTGGCAACACACGACGGCGTATCCACCGCTAGCCTTCACCCCGTTTTCCGAAGGCGCGCTGGGCAATGGCGACACCTTCGGCCTGTACTGGCCCATCGGACGCGAAGCGGACGAACCGATCGTCGTCGAGACCTGGCACGACGAATGGCGCATCCAGCCGCACTTTTCCTGCCTGACGGCGTTTTTGCAAGCCCATGCGGCTGCGGAGGACGAGTACGTCGCCACGCCATCGCTGGCCGACGACCCCGCCTCGCCGCGCGCAGCCTTCCTGGAGGCCAAGGAACAGATCGCGCAACGCAACCCGGACGCGGCCATCGCGCTGCTGGAAGCGGCGCTGGCCGTCGTTCCCGAATATACGGATGCCCTGGTGCTGCTGCATGGCCAGTATGTGCGCGCGGGAAGAACCGATGCAGCCGTCAAGGTGGCCATCCAGGCGCTCATTTCGCCACCATCATTTGGCGGCCCGCCATTCAAGGCCTTGCAATGGCTGCGCACGCAGGCGGTGCCGGAGGGGGAGCTTGACCCCATCTGGCGCGCCTGCGGCCAGTTGTCGTTCAACTTTGGCGGCAGCAAGGAAAACGGGGATTACCCCGTGCTGCTGGCGGCTATTGAAACCTACTTGGCCCAGGGTAACCATGTTTCCGCCTCGACCCTGATGCAAACGTATGCGGAACTGATGAGCGCGGAAACGGTGTCCTTCCAGGAACGCTACGCCTTCGATGCCACCGCTTTCATTGGGCGGCAAATCGCCGTCAGCGCAATGCTGCCCCAGGGCAGCCGGGACCCGGCAAGGCTATGGTCAAGCGAGCTGGCCTGATTGCTGCCGGAACAGCTTGCGATACGCCGAGGGCGACGTCTGCAGGCTGGCACGAAAATGCTGGCGCAAGGACAGGGCCGTGCCGAAGCCGGCCTCCTGCGCCACGACGTCGATCGACGCCGCGCTTTTCTCCAGCAAGCCTTGCGCATGCGCCAGGCGCTGGTTCAGCAGCCACTGCTTGAACGACGTGCCCATGGCCTGGCGGAAATGGCGCGTGAAATTGCGCCGGCTCATGGCGGCCCGTTCCGCCAGCGCGTCGATGCTGTGCGCCTGGCCCAGGCTGGCCGTCACGCTAGCGAGCACGTCGGCAAAGCGCCCTTCGCTGCCGGACACGGGCAGCGGACGCTCGATGAATTGCGCCTGCCCGCCCTGGCGGTGCGGTGCCACCAGCAAGCGGCGCGCCACCCGGTTGGCCACCTCGGCGCCCGCCAGCTGGCGCAGCAGGTACAGGCAGCAATCGAGGCCGGCCGCCACGCCGGCCGACGTGAGCACTTCGCCATCATCCACGTACAGCACTTCCCGGTCCACCCTGACCTTGGGATAACGGGCCGCCAGCCGGTCGGCCATGCCCCAGTGCGTGGCCGCACTTTTGCCGTCCAACAAGCCCGCCTGCGCCAGGGGAAACGCGCCCAGGCACAGGCCCACCATGCGCGCGCCGCGCCGGCTGGCCGCCTGCAGCGCCGCGACCAGGGGCGCCTCCGCGTCGCGGCAATCGTCGTGCCAGGCCGGCATGATGACGATATCGGCGCCCTCCAGTCCTTCCAGGCCGAACTCGGGCGTGATGCCGAAGCCGGCCGCCGTGTGCAAGGGCACGGGGTCGGCCGCGCACACGCGCACGTGAAAAGGCGGCAGATCGGCCTCGTCCGTCTGGGCGCCAAACACGAGGCAAGGCACGGACAAGTGGAATGGCGTCATGCCGTCAAAGGCGATCACGGCCACGCTCAAGGGGGAGGAAGAAGCTGGAAAGATAGACATGGCCCGATTTTATCGCATACAGGCCTTCGGGCCACTTTTTATTGACAGCATGCGGGCAGACAATGACCGCATCGGGGAAGTCCTTCCTCTTTCAACCATTCAGGAGTCACGCATGTCCAACACTACCGCCCCGCGCCGCGCCCTGCTCGTCATCGACGTGCAAAATGAATACTTCACGGGCGACCTGCCCATCGAATATCCATCCGTCGACATCTCGCTGCCGAACATCGTCGCCGCCATGGCTGGCGCCCGCGCCGCCGGCGTGCCCGTCATCGTCGTCCAGCACGATGCGCCGGAAGCCTCGCCCATCTTCGCCAGGGGCAGCGACGGCTGGCAGCTGCATCCGCAAGTGGCCGCCTTCCCCGCCGACCATCGCATCAACAAGAGCATGAGCAGCGCCTTTGCGGGCACGGACTTGCGCGCCTGGCTGGAGGGCCATGGCATCGATACCCTGACGGTGACCGGCTACATGACGCACAACTGCGACGCCGCCACCATCTACCACGCCGCGCACGACGGCTTGCAAGTCGAATTCCTGCAGGACGCCAGCGGCACCCTGCCCTACGCGAATGCGGGCGGCACGGCCAGCGCCGAGGAAATCCACCGCGTCTTTTGCACCGTGTTCCACTCGAATTTCGCCGCCGTGGCCAGCACGCAGGACTGGCTCGATGCCGTACGTGAAGGCAAGCCGCTGGAGAAGGACAATATTTATCTGTCGAATCAGCGTGCGCGCAAGGCGCAGGCGCACTGACGCCGGCGGGAATGGACGCGTATCATGCGTCCATTCCTAACTTGATGATGCGCTATGCGAAAAATAACTGTGCTCGGTTCAAGCGCTGTTGGCATGTTCCTGCTGGCCACCGCCGCCCTCGTGCTGGCCGGACTCAACGACAAGCTGGCGCCCGCCGACGTGATCGTCGTGCCGGGCAACACGATCCTGCCCGACGGCACGCCCAGCCCGCGCCTGCGGGCGCGGCTCGACGTGGCGCTCAAGCAGTTCCAGGAACACAGGGCGCCGCGCATCCTCGTCAGCGGGGCCACGGGCAAGGAAGGTTTTGACGAGGCCGCGGCTATGGCCCGCTACCTGCAATCGCGCGGGGTGCCGGCCGGCGCCATCCTTGAGGATAATCAAGGCTGGACCACGGACGCCACGGCGCGCAACGCGGCGCTTCTCATGCGCCGGCACGGCTGGCGCACGGCCATGGTCGCCACACAATATTTCCACGTGCCCCGCTTCCGGCTGGCGCTGGAGCGCAGCGGCATCGCCGTCAGCGGCAACGTGCATGCTCGCTATTTCGAGCTGCGCGACCTGTATTCCGTGCCCAGGGAAACCGTGGGCTACCTTGTGTATTACGTGAAATCCTGAACATGAAGATACTTGCCTTTGCCGCCAGTTTTGGCCTGGTGGCCGTATGCGCAGTGCCGTCGATGGCCGCCGCCGATGCGGAGCCGATTGGCGCCGCTGCAAGCCTGTATCTGTTTGGCGTGCTGATGCTGGGGCTGTGCATCGCCGCCTTTGGCGCACTGGCGCGGCGTGTGGACGTGACGCATGGCCACTGGCTGTCGGCCTGCGCGGGCGCGCTGTGCGGCGCAGTGCTGTATGTCAGTTTCGCGCTGGCATTTGCAACGCAATCGATCACGACGAGCCTTTCCTATGCCGCCAGCGCCCTGTGCGCCGCAAGCACGGCCCTGTTACTGCCGGGCCTGCTAAAAGCCGTGGCACGCCATTAAGAACTCACTCGCTCCAGTCGCGCGACCGTTCCACGGCCCGCTGCCATTTGTGCAGCCGGCTCAAGCGCTCGTCGGCCGCCATGGCAGGTTCGAAACGGCGTCCCACCTGCCATTGGGCGGCGATTTCTTCCTGCGATTCCCAGAAACCCACGGCCAGGCCGGCAAGATAGGCGGCGCCCAGGGCCGTCGTTTCCGTCACCACGGGACGCACCACGGGCACGTTCAAGATGTCGGCCTGGAACTGCATCAGCATGTCGTTGCGGGCCGCGCCGCCGTCGACGCGCAATTCGGAGAGCGCGATGCCCGCGTCGTCCTGCATGGCGGACAAGACGTCGACGTTCTGGTACGCAACGCCTTCGAGCGCCGCGCGCGCGATGTGCGCCTTGCCCGTGCCGCGCGTGATGCCGATCAGGGTGCCGCGTGCATACGGATCCCAGTACGGCGCGCCGAGGCCGGCGAACGCGGGCACGAAGACCAGGCCGCCCGAATCGGGCACGCTGGTGGCCAGCGCTTCCACTTCAGACGAGTCGCGGATGATGCCGATGCCGTCGCGCATCCATTGCACGGCCGCGCCGGCGATAAAGGCGCTGCCTTCGAGCAGATAATCGGTCTTGTCCGTTCCCTTGCCCAGGCTCCAGCCCACCGTCGTCAACAGCCGGTTTTTCGAGGGCAAGGGGCGCTTGCCCACGTTCATCAGCATGAAGCAACCCGTGCCGTAGGTATTCTTCGCCATGCCCGGCTTCAAACAGGCCTGGCCGAACGTGGCGGCCTGCTGGTCGCCCGCGATGCCGGCGATGGGCACGGACACGCCCAGCAAGTCTGGATAAGTGTGCGCCGCCACGCCGCTCGAGGGCACGACGTCGGGCAGCAGGGAGGCGGGAATGTCCAGCAGCGCCAGCAGGTCCGTGTCCCATTGCAGGGTGTGGATATTGAACAGCATGGTGCGCGCCGCGTTGCTCGTGTCCGTCAAGTGGGCGCCACTCATCTTGTAGATCAGCCAGCTGTCGACGGTGCCGAAGGCCAGTTCACCCCGTTCGGCGCGCGCGCGGGCGCCGGGTACGTTGTCGAGCAGCCATTTCAATTTAGTCGCGGAAAAATAGGCGTCCAGCACGAGACCCGTCTTGCGCTGGATCACGTCCGCCTTGCCCTGCTCGACCAGTTGCTCGCAGTAAGCCGCATTGCGGCGGTCTTGCCAGACGATGGCGTTGGCGACGGGTTCGCCCGTGGCGCGGTCCCACAGCACCGTCGTTTCGCGCTGGTTGGTCACGCCGATGGCGGCCACGTCGGATGCGGCCACGCCGCTGTCGCGCAGCACCTGCTGCAGCACGCCCTCTTGCGACGCCCAGATGTCGTTCGCGTCATGCTCGACCCAGCCCGGCTGGGGGAAAATCTGGCGAAATTCGCGCTGCGCGCTGGCGTGCGGCCGGCCCGCATGGTCGAACAGGATGGCGCGCGAACTGGTGGTGCCCTGGTCTAAAGCAAGTATGTATTTGGTCATGGTCGCTACTACGTCTTTACAGTGAAAGGGGCACAGGCAAACGCCCGTGCCCCGGAACAACGGCGGCAGAAGTTTACACGACTACCTGACCTTGCCTTCTTTCCAAGCCTGCAATAATTTATCGTAGGCAATCGTTTCACCCTTCGGCTTTTCATTCGCCAGCTTTTTCCATGGGGCGTGCTGATCCGACAGATACTGGTTCGGGTCGCCCTTCGGATTGAGCTTCGGCGCGCACGCCTTCATGCCGGCCCGCTGCAGCCGCGCCATGACCTGGTCCATTTCCTCGGCCAGGTTATCCATGGCCGCTTGCGGCGTTTTTTCCGCCGTGATGGCCGTGGCCACGTTTTTCCACCACAGCTGCGCCAGCTTCGGATAGTCGGGCACGTTGTTGCCCGTCGGCGTCCACGCCACGCGGGCGGGGCTGCGGTAGAACTCGATCAAGCCGCCGTACTCGTTCGCGTGTTTCGTGAAGTAATCGTGGCGGATGTCGGAATCGCGGATGAAGGTCAGGCCAACGATCGACTTCTTCAGCGACACGGTTTTCGACGTGACGAATTGCGCGTACAGCCAGGCGGCGGCCTTGCGGTCGTCCGGCGTGGACTTGAACAGGAACCAGGAACCGACGTCCTGGTAGCCATTCTGCATGCCCTCTTTCCAGTACGGGCCGTGCGGCGACGGTGCCATGCGCCATTTCGGCGTGCCGTCCTTGTTGACCACTGGCAAGCCCGGTTTCGTCATGCCGGCCGTAAATGCCGTGTACCAGAAGATTTGCTGGGCGATTTCACCCTGCGCCGGCACGGGCCCCGATTCCGAGAAATTCATGCCGTTCGCCTGCGGCGGCGCATATTTCTTCATCCAGTCGATGTATTTCGTCAACGCGAAGACTGCCGCCGGTGAATTGGTGGCGCCGCCGCGCGACATCGATGCGCCCACGGGCGTGCACTTGTCGGCCGCCACCTTGATGCCCCACTCGTCGACCGGCATGCCGTTTGGAATGCCCTTATCGGCTGCGCCAGCCATCGACAGCCACGCATCCGTGAAGCGCCAGCCCAGGGACGGATCTTTCTTGCCGTAATCCATGTGACCGTAGACTTTCTTGCCGTCCAGTTCCTTCACGTCATTGGTGAAAAAGTCGGCGATATCTTCGTACGCGGACCAATTCTGCGGCACGCCCAGCTCATAGCCATACTTGGCCTTGAACTTGGCTTGCAAATCCTTGCGCGCGAACCAGTCGGCACGGAACCAGTACAGGTTGGCAAACTGCTGGTCGGGCAACTGGTACACCTTGCCGTCCGGCGCCGTGGTAAAACTGATGCCGATGAAATCCTTCAAGTCCAGGCCCGGGTTCGTGAATTCCTTGCCCTTGGCCGCCATGTAGTCGGACAGCGGTTCCACGGCGCCATAGCGGTAGTGCGTGCCGATCAGGTCGGAATCGGAAATCCAGCCGTCATAGATGCTCTTGCCGGACTGCATCGACGTTTGCAGCTTTTCCACCACGTCGCCTTCCTGGATGATGTCGTGGCGCACCTTGATGCCCGTGATTTCCTCGAAAGCCTTGGCCAGGGTCTTCGATTCGTAGACGTGGGTATCGATGGTTTCCGAGACCACGGAAATTTCCTTGATGCCCTTGGCTTTCAGCTTGGCCGCCGCATCGATGAACCATTTCATTTCAGCAAGCTGTTGCTGTTTGCTCAGGCTGGATGGCTGGAATTCCTTGTCGATCCAGGTTTGCGCCTGCTTGGCGTCCGCCAGGGCCGCATTCGACACGAGCATGGCCGCAGCCGCGAAGACCGTGAACTTCAATTTCATCGTGAATCTCCTTTATAGTTGTCATCCGGCCTGCCGGAGGCGGGCCGCTGTTTTCATCTACGACTTAACACACCCAACTAACTTGAAGCGCCTGACAGAAGCGTAGCGAGCGGCAGTGATTTGTGGCCGGGAAGCGCAACCGTACTCTAGTACGGTGAGCATCGCCGGCCGCAAAGCGCGCCGCGCAGTTGCTTATGTCTGGTGCCCTCACCCCCAACGCATTACCACTACTAACAAGACAAAACTGATGGCCGCACCTATCGCCTGCTGCATTTCCGTAAACCCCGCCCACGCCAGATTCACGTAGGCTGCCGTGAGCAGTCCGATGAACAAACGGTCGCCGCGCGTCGTCGGCATGGGCAGGAAACCCTTGCGCTCGATGCTGGGCGAACGGATTTGCCACACCGTCATGCCAGCGAGCATCAAGCCGATGCAAATGAAGAAGATCGCCACTTCCGGCGTCCAGGCCATCCAGCCAAACAGGCTGGTTGTGCTATCGGTATTGTCCATGTCACACCCTCCCCATCGCGAAACCCTTGGCAATGTAATGCCGCACGAACCAGATCACCAGCGCGCCGGGCACGATGGTCAGCACGCCCGCCGCCGCCAGCACGCCCCAGTCCATGCCCGCCGCCGACACGGTGCGCGTCATGGTGGCGGCGATCGGCTTGGCATTGACGGACGTCAAGGTGCGCGCCAATAACAGTTCCACCCAGCTGAACATGAAGCAGAAGAAGGCCGTCACGCCCACGCCGGACTTAATCATCGGCAAGAAGATGCGGATGAAGAAGCGGGGGAAGCTGTAGCCGTCGATATACGCCGTCTCGTCGATTTCCTTCGGCACGCCGGACATGAAACCTTCCAGTATCCACACGGCCAGCGGCACGTTGAAGACCATGTGCGCCAGCGCCACGGCCAGGTGGGTATCCATCAGGCCCACCGTCGAATACAGCTGGAAGAACGGCACCAGGAAGACGGCCGGCGGCGTCATGCGGTTGGTCAGCAGCCAGAAGAACAGATGCTTGTCGCCCACGAAGTTATAGCGGGAAAACGCATACGCGGCCGGCAAGGCGACGGTGACCGACATGACCATGTTCAAGGCCACGTAGATCATGGAATTGAGGTAACCGCTATACCAGGACGGGTCCGTGAAGATCGTGTGGTAGTTGGCGAACGTCAGTTGCTCGGGCCACAGGCTCAGCACGCCGACGATTTCCTCGTTGGTCTTGAGCGACATGTTGAGCATCCAGTAGATGGGCAGCAAGGAGCCCAGCAGGAATACGATCAGGATGGCGCTGCTCATTTTCTTGTGCATCATTTCTGGTCTCCCGTGCCGACGCGCTGCATCCACGTGTACAGCACGAAGCAGAACAGCAGGATGATGAGGAAATAGATCAGGGAGAAGGCGGATGCCGGCCCCAGGTCGAACTGGCCCACGGCCTTCTGCGTCAGGTATTGCGACAGGAACGTGGTCGCATTGCCTGGTCCGCCACCCGTCAGCACGAACGGTTCCGTGTAGATCATGAAACTGTCCATGAAGCGCAGCAACACGGCGATCATCAGCACATTGCGCAGTTTCGGCAGCTGGATGTAGCGGAACACGGCCAGGCGCGAAGCGCCGTCGATGCGCGCCGCCTGGTAATACGCGTCGGGAATGGCGCGCAAGCCCGCATAGCACAGCAGCACGACCAGGGGCGTCCAGTGCCAGATATCCATCACCATCACCGTCAGCCACGCGTCGAGCGAATTGCCGTTGTAATTGTAATCAAAGCCCAGCTGGTTCAGGGTGTAGCCCATCAGGCCGATGTCGCCGCGGCCAAAGATTTGCCAGATGGTGCCCACCACGTTCCAGGGAATCAAGAGGGGCAGCGCGATCAGCACCAGCGCCAGCGAAGCCTTCCAGCCATCGGCCGGCATGCACAGGGCGATCAGGATGCCCAGCGGAATCTGGATCGCCAGCACGGAGCCGGAAAACAGCAGCTGGCGCAGCAAGGCGCTGTGCAAGTCGCCGTCGAGCATGACCATGCGGAACCATTCCGTGCCCACGAAGACCTTTTGCGTGGGGCTCAGAATATCCTGCACGGAATAGTTCACCACCGTCATCAGAGGCAGGATGGCGGAAAAGGCCACACACAGCAGCACGGGCAAGATCAGTAGCCAGGCGCGGCGGTTGTTATCGGTTTTACCGTTATGTATCATCAGGCCACCCGCTTATCGTTGACATAGAAAAGGGTGCGTTGCGGCGGAAAGCGCATCCGCACAGCGTCTCCGGGCACGGCTTCGATGGCGCGCAGCTTGGCCGCCACCGTCGCGCCGCCCAGCTGGAATTCCACCAGGTAATGCGTGCCCATGTTGCGCACGGCCGTGACCGTCGCGTCCAGGCAATGGTCGCTACCGTCGCCACCCTCGCCCCCCTGCACGCATTCGACGAATTCCGGCCGCACGCCCAGCGTGATCTTCCCTTGCGCGCCAGAGAGCGCCGCGCGGGCGGCGGCGGACACGGCCAGCACCTGCCCCGCCACGCGCACGCCGCCGTCATCCAAGGTGCAATCGAGCAAGTTCATGCCCGGGTTGCCGATGAAATAGCCGACAAAGGTGTGCTCGGGTTCCTCGAACAGCGCTTGCGCGCTGCCCGTCTGCACCACTTCGCCCTGCGTCATGACGACCACCTGGTCGGCAAAGGTCAGCGCTTCCACCTGGTCGTGCGTAACGTAGATCAACGACAACTTCAGTTCGTGGTGGATTTCCTTGAGTTTCCTGCGCAACAGCCATTTCAAATGCGGATCGATCACCGTCAGCGGTTCGTCGAACAGCACGGCCGCCACGTCCGGACGCACGAGGCCGCGTCCCAGTGAAATCTTTTGCTTGGCGTCCACGGACAAGCCGCTGGCGCGCAATTTCAGGTCGCCCGTCAATTCCAGCATCTGCGCCACCTGCTGCACGCGCTTTTTCACCTCGCTCTCTTTCCAGCCGCGATTGCGCAGCGGAAACGCCAGGTTGTCGTGCACGGTCATGGTGTCGTAGATGACGGGAAACTGGAACACTTGCGCGATATTCCTCGCCTCGGTCGGCAGCTGCGTCACGTCCTTGCCGTCGAACAGCACCTTGCCATGCGACGGTTTCACCAGGCCGGAGATGATGTTGAGCAAGGTCGTCTTGCCGCAGCCGGACGGCCCCAGCAAGGCATACGCGCCGCCGTCATGCCATTCCATGCTCATGGGCCGCAGCGCATAATCGGCCGGTGCCGTCGGGTTCGGCTTGTAGGCGTGGGCCAGGTCGAGCAGTTCGATGCGCGCCATGTCAAGCTCCCCCTGTCATAGTTTGCCCAGGAGCAAACAACAGCCCGCCGTCTTGCGCGAAGATGAGCAAGGCATGCGGCTGGCAATACACGGTGCAGGCGCTGCCGATCTCCAGGTTGTGCACGCCGCCCAGCTGCGCCACCAGGGCCAGGTCGCCACGGCGCGCATGCACATAGGTTTCCGAGCCGCTGATTTCCGCCAGGTCCACCTGCACCGCGATGGCCACGTCGCCCTCGGACTGGGGCGACAGATGCAGGCTGTGCGCGCGCACGCCGAGGATCACCTCCGTGCTGTCGCCCAGGCGGGCGCGCTGCGCGCCGCTCAAGTGGATCGACAGGCCGTCCGCCGCCTGCGCCACGCCATTCGCATCCACGCGCGCGGGGATCAGGTTGATGGGCGGATCGCTGAAGGTGCGCGCCACATCGATGGAATTGGGGGCGTTGAAGACGTCCAGGGTCGGTCCCTGCTGCAGCAGGCGTCCCTCGTGCAGCACGGCCACGTGGCCGCCGAGCTGCAGCGCTTCCAGCGGTTCCGTCGTCGCATACACGACCGTCGTGCTGCCGCTGGAAAACAGTTCCGTCAGTTCGCGGCGCAATTCCTCGCGCAGCTTATAGTCGAGGTTCACCAAGGGCTCGTCGAGCAGCAGCAACGATGCATCCTTGATCAGCGCGCGCCCCAGCGCCGTGCGCTGCTGCTGGCCGCCCGACAGTTCCCCGGGCGTGCGCTGCAAATAGGGCGTGATGTGCAGGCGCTCGGCCAGCGCCAGCACTTTCGCGCGGATCTGCTCCTCGGGCACCTTGCGCAAGCGCAAGGGCGAGGCGATATTGTCGTAGACGGTGAAGGCCGGATAGTTGATGAATTGCTGATACACCATGGCCAGGTTGCGCCGGCTGACGGGCACGCCCGTCACGTCGACGCCATCGGCCGTCACGGTGCCCCCGCTGGGCTTGTCCAGGCCCGCCATCACGCGCATCAGGGTCGTCTTGCCGGCACGCGTGGTGCCCAGCAAGACGTTGATGGCGCCCGGCACCAACGCCAGCGACATCGTATATAAAAAATCGTCAGCCCCCTGCTTCCTGCTGATCTTGTCCAGTACCAGTTGCACGCGCTTCTCCTCCAGTGATGTTTTCTTATTCTTCGCCGCACCCTCTGCGGGGCGCGGTCGCTTACGTGTGCTGCTTACGGCAAAGGGTGCTGCACCAGCCAGGCGTCGAGCCTGCCCGCCGTCTCGCGCGGCAGGTGCAGACCCAGCTTGGAGCGCCGCCACAGGATGTCGGCAGCGCTGACGGCCCATTCATGGCGCCGCACATAATCGACTTCCGCCGCGTACAGGCCGGCGGCGATTTCCTCGCCCATGGCCGCCACGTCCGCCCGCCCATCGAGCAGCACGTGGATGCGCGTGCCGTAGGCGCGCGCATAGCGCGCCACCAGCGCCGCCGGCAGCCACGCATACTCGCGCTGCAAGCCTTGCACGAACTGGCCGAACTCGCGCACGGAGCGGTTCTGCGGCGTGCTGCCGAACACGTCGCCGCCGGGCAGGCAGGCGTTGGCCGTCCAGGCCGGCCGCGTATTGCCCAGCAAGGGCGCCAACATATCCACGGCTTCCTCGGCCAGCTTGCGGAAGGTGGTGATCTTGCCGCCGAAAACACTGAGCAGCGGCGCCCCTTCCTCGTCCAGCTCGAAGCGGTAATCGCGCGTGACGGCCTTGGCGTCGGCCGCCGCATCCTCCACCAGCGGGCGCACGCCCGCATACGTCCACACCACGTCGGCCGGCACAATGGGCTTGCTGAAATAGTAACTGGAAAGTTCGCACAAGTAACGAATTTCCTCGTCATCGATTTCCACCTTGCCAGTGTCGCCGTGATAGTCGAGGTCGGTGGTGCCGATCAGGGTGAAATCGTGCTCATACGGAATGGCAAACACGATGCGCCCGTCCGGATGCTGGAAGATGTACGCATGATCATGCTCGAACAATCGCTTGACGACGATATGGCTGCCCTTGATCAGGCGCAAATGCCGTCCCTGTCCGCCGGGCGCCGCCTGCTGCAGGAACTCTGCCGTCCACGGCCCGGCCGCATTGACGACGCTGCGCGCGCGCACCATCGTCTGCCTGCCGCTGGCATGCTGCAAGGTCGCCAGCCAGCAAGCGTCCGCCCCCTCGCCCTCGCGCGCCAGCAGCGTGCAGCGCGTCTGCGTCAGCACCCGCGCACCCTTGTCCGCCGCGTCGATGGCGTTCAGCACCACCAGGCGCGCATCGTCGACCCAGCCATCGGAATACACGAAGCCCCGCTTGAACTCGGGTTTTAACGGTGCGCCGGCCGCGTGGCGCGTCAAGTCGATGCCGCTGGAGGCGGGCAGGATTTCCCGCTTCGCCAGCATGTCGTAGAGGAACAGGCCGGCGCGTATCAGCCAGGCCGGGCGCTGGCCCTTGGCGTGCGGCATGACGAAGCGCAGCGGCCACATGATGTGCGGCGCCGAGCGCAGCAGCACTTCGCGCTCGATCAGCGCCTTGCGCACGAGGCCGAATTCATAGTATTCGAGGTAGCGCAGGCCGCCATGTATCAGCTTGGTCGAGGCCGACGACGTGTGCGCGGCCAGGTCGTCCTTTTCGCACAGCGCCACGGACAAGCCCCGCCCGGCCGCGTCGCGCGCGATGCCGGCGCCATTGACGCCGCCGCCCACCACCAGCACGTCGCATGCCATCGTTGTCTCCACCCCTTGCTGTGCTGCGGCCATCGGGACTCCGTGTCTGTCAGGGAAAGGCCGGCGAGGAAAGACTAGGCATCGCCGGCGACTGTCGTTAAGATCAATACAGATGTAATACGAATTCAATATGGATAAGATTACGCCAGAATACGAACTCATAGCAACATATTTTCATCACTATTTGTTCGTTTTTGTTCGTTTGTGATTTTTAAAGAGACAAACCCATGATTTTGAATCCCCGCCAGCGCCGCCTGCTCGAAGTGGTGCGCCAAAAGGTCACCATGTCCGTCGAAGAGCTGGCCCAGCAGCTGGACGTGACGCCGCAAACCGTGCGCCGCGACGTCAAGCAGATGGAAGAAGCGCGCCTGCTGGCCCGCTATCACGGCGGGGTCGGCTTGCCCTCGTCCGTGGAAAACATCGATTACAGCCAGCGGCAAGTGTTCAACAGCGACGCCAAGCGGCGCATCGCCGCCGCCGTCGCCGCGCAAGTGCCGCACGGCTGTTCGCTGCTGATCAATATCGGCACGACGACCGAGGAAGTGGCGCGTGCGCTGGGCCGCCACACGGGCTTGCACGTGGTGACGAACAACCTGAACGTGGCCGCCATCCTGGCCGACAACGCCGCCTGCGAAGTCATCGTGGCCGGTGGCGTGGTGCGCGGGCGCGACCGCGGCATCGTCGGCGAAGCGACCATCGACTTCATCCGCCAGTTCAAGGTCGACATCGGCATCATCGGCATCTCCAGCATCGACGAGGACGGCAGCCTGCGCGACTTCGACGCGCGTGAAGTGAAGGTGGCGCAAGCGATCATCGAACAGTCGCGCGAAGTGTGGCTGGTGGCCGACCAGCACAAATTCGGCCGCAAGGCGCTGGTGCGCCTGGCCGACCTGGCGCAAGTCGACATCCTGTTTACGGATGCGCCGCCGCCGCCCCGCTTTGCCGAAGTATTGCGCGAAGCGGGCGTGAAGGTGGTGCTGGCCTGAACGGGCCGCATTTCTGCAGGAAAACCTCGCACTGTCGCGTGGGCAATACGTCGTCTGTGGGCAAGCGTGCGGAATGATATGAAATATTTATCAATTCGGCAAAAATGCTGTTACCATTGATGCAACATGAGTTATTTTTTTAATCTTCCTCTCCGGCAATACGATTATTTGCTTGATATTGCTTTTTATCCATTCAGAGCAAGAAAAAAAGGAAAAACTCTTTGCCGGTAAGTGATTTCCTGTGAAAACAGTGTTAGAACTACCTCAAGCACGATGATTGTTCCCAAACAAACCACTCGACAGCAAGCGTGAAGGCCTTAACCATGCCGGCAACGCCGCCCAGTGAAGGAAAAGAAATGAGCCATAATTTTGAAGCGGCCGCCATGCCGCAAGCCGCCCATCCCAACAGCGTCCCTGTCAGCGAGCTGGAAGCCCATCTCGGCTACTGGCTGCGTTTCGTTTCCAACCACGTTTCCCACAGCTTCCAGAAAAAAGCCGAAGCCAATGGCGTGACGGTCTCTGAATGGGTGGTGCTGCGCGAAATGTTCCGCCTGGGCTGCACCTCGCCCACGGTGCTGGCGCAAGTGTCCGGCATGAGCAAGGGCGCCGTCTCGAAACTGATCGACCGCCTGGAAAGCAAGGGCATGGTCAGCAAGTCGATCCTGCTGGCCGACCGCCGCCAGCATTCGATCGAGCTGACCACGGAGGGCGAGGCGCTGGTGCCCGTGCTGGCCGAGATGGCCGACCAGAACGACGAGGAATTCTTCGGCCAGCTGCCGCGCCAGCTGCGCGACGACCTGCTCGAGGCGATGAAGGAAGTGGCGCGCACGCATCAGCTCAAGAGCGCCCCGCTGAACTAGCAGTAGTAACCCATCCGGCAAGGGTGACACGGTGACACGGACGCTTCGGCTATGATGCTGGCCTGACTGTCTACCAGGAACACGCATGGCCCTGCACATCGAAACTCCCTTGCTCAATTCGCGCGCCCTGAGCCTGCATAGCGAACGCGCCATCTGGCTCAAGCTCGAAGCCTTGCAGCCGCCCGGCTCCTTCAAGATCCGCGGCATCGGCCTCGCCTGCGAAGAATACGCGCGGCGCGGCGCCAGCCGTTTCATCTCCTCTTCCGGCGGCAATGCCGGCATCGCCGTCGCCTATGCGGGACGCCAGCTGGGCATTCCCGTCATCGTCGTCGTGCCGGAAACGACCAGCGCGCGGGCCAGGGCCCTGATCGCGCAGGAAGGCGCCGAAGTCATCGTGCACGGCGCCGCCTGGCAGGAAGCCAATGCGCTGGCGCAATCGATGCTCACGCCGCAAGACGCCTTCCTGCATCCGTTTGACGACCCGCTGCTGTGGCAGGGTCACGCGGGCATGATCGATGAAGTGGCCCGCGCGGGCCTGAAACCGGACGCGGTGGTGCTGTCGGTGGGCGGCGGCGGCCTGCTGGCCGGCGTGGCCGAAGGCTTGCAGCGCAATGGCTGGGATGACGTGGCCCTGGTGGCCGTGGAAACGCAGGGCGCCGCTTCGCTGGCGGCCGCCGTGGCCGCGCGCGAACACGTGGCCCTGCCCGCCGTGACCAGCATCGCCACCTCGCTGGCCGCGCGCCAGGTCTGCGCGCAGGCATACACCATCAGCCAGACGCGCCTGCTGCACAGCGTGGTGGTGTCGGACCGGGCCGCCGTCGATGCCTGCCAGCGTTTTATCACCGACCAGCGCCTGGTGGTGGAGCCGGCCTGCGGCGCGGCGCTGGCCGCCGTCTACGGCAAGGCGCCGGAACTGGCGCCCTACCGCAAGGTGCTCGTCATCGTCTGCGGCGGCGTGACGGCCACCACGCAGCAGCTCGACCACTGGACTGCCAGCCTGTAGTAGCTACGGCGCCGCCTCGAGCAGCGCCACGCCGTCGCGGCCCTGCCCCTTGGCGGCATACAGGGCCTGGTCGGCCAGGTCCAGCAATTGCGCCGGCGTCAGCGCGCCTTCGCGGAAGATGGCGATGCCGATGCTGGTCGTCACCGGCAGCGCGCCGCTGGCCAGGTCGAAGGGCTGGCGGATGGCGTCGATGATCTTGGCGCCGACCTGGCGCACTTCGGCCGCGCCGTTCACGCCTTCGAGAATGATCACGAATTCATCGCCGGCCAGGCGCGCCACCAGGTCGCTGGCGCGCACGCTGCGCACCAGTCGCGAAGCGAATTCCTTCAGCACCTCGTCGCCCGCCTTGTGTCCCAGGCTGTCGTTGATGGCCTTGAAACGGTCGATATCGAGATAGGCCAGCGCCATCGGCGCGCGCGCGGCCCGCGTGCGCTGCATGCTTTGCGCCAGCTGCTCGTCGAAGCGGCGCCGGTTGGCGATGCCCGTCAGGGTGTCGGTGGCGGCGGCAAACTGCAGCGCCGTGTGCATCGCCTTGGTCTTGGTGATTTCGTGGATCAGGCCATACACGCCTTCCACCGCACCGCTCTCGCCCACGTCGGGCACGTAGCTGGTCTGGAAGGCGCGCCGACCAGCGTCCCCCTCGCCATCGATGGTGAATTCATATTCGACCTCTTCGCCCGCAAAAGCGCGCAGCAGGTAGGCTTCACGCAACTGATACGCTTCCTCCCCCAGCACCTCGCGGATCGACTGCATCAGGCTTTCCTCGCGCGACCTGCCGAACCATTTTTCAAACGTGGCGTTGATGAACTGGTAGCGGTGCTCGCGGTCGATGTAGACGATCACCACGGGCACGTGGTCCGTCAGCAGTTTCAGGCGCCGCTCGCTGTCGCGCGTCTGCGCTTCGGCGATTTCGCGCTCGGCCACCAGCGAGTAGAAATCGCGGCTCAAGTCGCCGATCTCGTCGCGCCGCTCGATCTGCAGCGCCTCGATGCCCAGGCGCTGGCGGCGGATCTGGTGCACCTGGCGGCGCAGGCGCTCGAGTGGCTGCAGCAGGCGCAGCACCACGCGCCAGCCGGCCAGGCCCGCCAGCGCCGCCAGCAGCACGGCGGCCAGCAGGATCTTGCTGCGGATGGCGTGCAGCGGCGCGAACGCGTCGCTCATGGGATAGACGGATACCAGTATCCAGCCCGTCGAAGCGATGCGGTGGTAGGCAAACAGCGCATCGACGCCTTGCGTGGTGGCGCCCGTCAGCCAGCCCTCGTAGCCCTGCATGGCGCGCCGCGTCGGTTCGCTGACGGGGCCATGGGCTTCGATATGCTGCATGATGCGCGACTTGTCGGGATGCTCGACGATGATGCCTGCGCTGGTCATGATGTACAGGTAGCCGCCCGGCCCCGGCTTGAGGGCGCCGAGACGGCCGAGGAAATCGGGCTGGCGCAGGTTGACGCTGGCCGCCAGCACGTAACGCACGCCGCCCTGCGCATCGAACACGGGCTGCGTCACCACCACGATGGGCATGCCGGAAATGCTGCCATTGAGCGGCGCGGAAATCACCGAACGCCGGGTCTTCAGCGTCTGTTCAAAGTAGGGCCGGCCCTTCACGCTCAGCCCCGCCTGCGGCTTGAAGGGACTCACGCTGGCCAGGAGCAGGCCGTCGGCGCCCACCACGCCGGCCGAATAAAACTCCGTACCCAGCACCGTTTGCGCGGCCAGGAAGCGCTGCAGGCTTGCGCCATCGTGCGCGCCGCCGGCCGCCAGGCTGTCTGCCATCGCGCGCAGGACATTGCGCTTGGCGTCGAGTTCCTCGTCGATGAAGACGGCGGCGCTGGCCAGCGATACGTACTGCTGGCGCCCCGTCACGTCGCGCATGCCGCGCTCGGCCACGGCCAGGGTGGCCAGCGCCAGCGAGGCAACCGCGCCCAGCACGAGCAGGAAGACGACCACGCTCATGCGCGCCTTCAGGCTGGCGGGCAGGCGCCGGCGCAGCAGTTTGCGCAAGGTCATACGCATCGCCGCCACGCCGTCACAGCCGCTGCTGCAAATACCGGCACAGACGCCCGACCGACTCGTCCAGCGCCAGGGTCCCCGTGTCCAGGGTCAGCGCGGCCGCCAGCGGCGCTTCATATGGCGCGGAAATGCCCGTGAAGTGCGGCAGTTGCCCCGCGCGCGCCTTTCCATACAAACCCTTGGGGTCGCGCGCCTCGCACACGGCCAGCGGCGTGCTGACGTGGACTTCGATGAAATGCGCCGTGCCGATGATGGCGGCGGCCATGGCCCGGTCGGCGCGATACGGCGAAATGAGGGCGGCGATGACGGTCAGGCCCGCCGCGTTCATCAGGCGCGCCACTTCGGCCGTGCGGCGGATGTTTTCATGCCGGTCTTCCGGCGTAAAACCCAGGCCGCGGTTCAAGCCATGACGCAGCTGGTCGCCGTCGAGCACCGTCACGGCGCGGCCCTGCGCCTTGAGCGCTTGTGCCAGCGCCAGCGCAACGGTGGTCTTGCCGGCGCCGCTCAAGCCCGTCAGCCAGACCGTGTCGTGTTGTCCTGCTGTCATCACACTGCCTCTCCCCTTGTAGAGCTGGCAATATAGCAAAGCCGCGCAGGAAAGGACAGATTATCAGGCAGCGCTGCGCGCCTCAAACAGCAATTGTCGTATCTCCGGCACGCAGGAACCGCAATTGCCGCCCGCCTTGACGCAGGCCGTTACCTGCGCCGTCGTCGTCAGTTTTTGCTCGGCGATGGCCGCGCAGATGGTGTTGCGCCCCACCCCAAAACACGAGCAGACGGTAGGGCCGCCATCCATGCCCTTGCCAATGGGCTGGCCCAGCAGCACGCCGGCGCGGTCGGCGGCATCGAGCTGCGCGTGCGCAAACAGGCCCGCCAGCCAGCTGCGCGACGGCAGGTCGGGACGGGGCGAGACGTACACGCATTGCGCGATGCGCCCCTCGTCCAGGTGCACGGCGCGGTACACGCCGGCGCTGGCGTCCGCATAGTCGAGCCAGTCGGCGTTGTCGTCCGTGACGCCGAGCAGCGCGCGCGCCCAGGCCCCCAGGTCTTCGATGCGCTGGCGGCCCGCCAGTTCGTAGCGCAGGAACTGCTCGCCCTGGATGCGCGTCCAGTGCGCCACGCCGTCCAGGTTCAAGGGCGTGCGGCTCAGGACAAACGCATGCCAGTGCACGCGGAACTGCTCGATGCGCACTGGCGTGTGCTTGAATTCGGGCTCGCCCGAGACAGGGTCGACGACCGGGTTGACGACGGCGCCCACGCGCGCGTCGGACGCGTTCGCGTCGCTCCAGTGGATCGGCACGAAGACCTGGCCGCGCGCGATGCCGCCGCCATGCACGACGCGCGCCACCATCGCGCCCCAGGCGCTGGAGACGCGCGCCAGCTCGCCTTCGCGCACGCTGTACAGCAATGCATCCTGCGGGTGGAGGTCGATGAACGCTTCGGCGACGTGGCCCGAGAGTTTGGCCGCCTTGCCCGTGCGCGTCATCGTGTGCCACTGGTCGCGCACCCGGCCCGTGTTCAGGATCAGCGGATAGTCTTCGTCGGGCCGGTTGCGCGGCGCGCGCGGCGCCGTGGGAATGAAACGCGCGCGCCCGTCCGCATGCGCGAAGCGGCCGTCGCCGAACAGCCTCGCCTGGCCCTGCGGCCATTGCTGCGGCGCCAGCGCGTCGTACTGCGCCGCATCCATGTCCACCAGGTGGCCCAGGTTGAACAGGCGCTGTGTGGTCCCTTCGTTACGGAAGGCGGACAGGCGCGCGTGTTCGTCGAAGATGGCTTGCGGCGACGTGAAATCGAAACCGGCATAACCCATGCGCCGCGCCACGTCGCACAGCACGTCCCAGTCGGCGCGCGCTTTGCCGGGCGCCGGCAAGAACGCCCGCTGGCGCGAGATGCGCCGCTCCGAGTTCGTCACCGTGCCATCCTTTTCGCCCCAGCCCAGGGCCGGCAGCAGCACGTCGGCATGCGCGTTCGTGTCCGACTGCGCGCTGATGTCCGACACCACCACCAGCTCGCATTTTTCGAGCGCGCGGCGCACCTGGTCGGCGTCCGGCATGCTGACCAGCGGATTGGTGGCGATGATCCACACGGCCTTGACCTTGCCCGCTTCGATGGCGTGGAACAGTTCCACGGCCTTCAAGCCATTCTTGCTTGCCATGCGCGGAGAGTCCCAGAAGGTTTGCACGGTCTCGCGGTGCAGCGGATTCTCCAGCTCCAGGTGCGCCGCCAGCATGTTGGCCAGGCCGCCCACTTCGCGCCCGCCCATGGCGTTCGGCTGGCCCGTGAGGGAAAACGGCCCCATGCCGGGCTGGCCGATACGGCCCGTCGCCAGATGGCAGTTGATGATGCTGTTGACCTTGTCCGTGCCGGAAGACGACTGGTTCACTCCCTGCGAAAACGCCGTGACGACCTTGCGCGTGGCGGCAAACGCCTGGTAAAACACCAGCAAGGCTTGCGGGTCGACCTTGCAGATGGCCGCCACCTGCAAGGGGTCGCCGCAATCGATGTGCGCCGCCGCCAGCGCTGCATCGAGTCCGGCACTGTGCTGCGTGACGAAAGCGTCATTGACCACGCCTTCGCGCGCCAGATGGCACAGCAAGCCGTTAAACAGCCACACGTCGGTGCCCGGTTTGACGGGCAGGTGCAGGTCGGCCAGCTCGCAGGTGGCCGTGCGGCGCGGGTCGATCACGACCACTTTGACTTCGGGCCGGCTTTCCTTCAGGCGCGCGATGCGCTGGAACAGGATCGGATGGCACCAGGCAGTGTTCGAACCGACCAATACGATCAGGTCGGCCAGTTCCAGGTCTTCATAGCAGCCAGGCACGATATCCTCGCCAAACGCGCGCTTGTGGCCCGCCACGGCCGACGACATGCACAGGCGCGAATTGGTGTCGATGTTCGCGCTGCCCACATAGCCCTTCATGAACTTGTTGGCGACGTAGTAGTCTTCCGTCAGCAGCTGGCCCGAGACGTACAGGGCCACGGCGTCGGGGCCATGTGCATCGATGATGGCGCGCAGGCCGCCTGCCACCTGGTCCAGCGCAGCATCCCAGGAAGCGCGCTGCAGCACGCCGTCGACGCGCACCTGCGGCTGCAGCAAACGGTTCTCCAGGTCCAGGGTGTCGCCCAGGGCCGAGCCTTTGACGCACAGGCGGCCCAGGTTGGCCGGGTGGCTGCTATCGCCGGCGATGCGGATGGCGCCATCGGGCAGGCGTGTCGCTTCCACGCCGCAGCCGACGCCGCAATACGGGCAAGTGGTTTTCACGGGCGTGCAGCTTGTCATGAGATGTCCTGTCAGGCGGCCTGGGCGCACAGCGCCTGGCCAAACAATAAATGGGCGCGCAGCTTGCTGATGTCGCGTCGCTGCTGGATCAGGTCGAAGTACCAGGGACCGTCCTGCACGTCGCCATACAGCACGACGCCGGCCAGGCGGCTGCCCTGCACCACCAAGCGCTTGTAGATTGCGCGGCGCGGATCGCGCAGCACCAGGTCTTCGCTGCCCTCGCCGCCGATGATGTCGCCGGCCGAGTACAGGTCGATCCCCGTCACTTTCAATTTCGTGGCGCTGGCCTGCTGCACGTAGCGGCGGTGTCCCGCGCCGGCCAGGTGCGCGCCGCACACGCGCGCCTGTTCCCAGATGGGCGCGACCAGGCCGAAGGTGGCGCGCCGGTGCTGCACGCATTCGCCCACGGCGTACACGCGCGGGTCGTAGCTTTGCAGGCAGTCGTCAACGACGATGGCCCGTTCGCAGTGCAGGCCGGCCGCTTGCGCCAGGGCGATGTTCGGGCGCACGCCGGCCGTCATCACCACCAGGTCGGCGGGGATGCTGCTGCCGTCCGCAAACTGCACGCCTTCCACGCGGGCCCGGCCCAGGATGGCGGACGTCTGCGCGTGCATCAGGAAACGCAGGCCGCGCGCTTCCAGCGCCGATTTCAGCAGCATTGATGCGGGTGCGTCGAGCTGCTGGTTCATCAGCGCGCCGCTCATGTGCACCACGGTGACGTCCATGCCCTGGCGTTGCAAGCCGTTGGCCGCTTCCAGCCCCAGCAAGCCGCCGCCGATGACCACCGCGTGGCGGTGCGTGCGCGCCGCCTGCAGCATGGTGTCGACGTCGGCGATATCGCGAAAACCGATCACACCCGGCAGTTCGTGGCCCGGCACGGGCACGATGAAGGGCGTGGAACCGGTGGCCAGCAGCAGGCGGTCGTACGCTACCGTGATGCCGGACAGCGCTTGTACCGTGCGCGCCTGGCGGTCGATGCGCACGACCGGGTCGCCCGCGTGCAGGGTGATGCCGTTGTGCGCATACCAGTCGCGCGTATGCAGCATGATGTCGTCCACCGACTTTTCGCCGGCCAGCACGGGAGACAGCAGGATGCGGTTGTAATTGCCATGCGGCTCGGCGCCGAAGACGGTGATGTCGTACAGGTCGGGCGCCAGTTTCAACAGTTCCTCGACCGTGCGCATGCCGGCCATGCCGTTGCCGACCACGACCAAAGAAGGACGCCGGGGCGGGTTCACAGGGCCACCCACACCATGTCCGCAAACACGCGCGCCGGCCAGGCGGCCACCGAGTGTTCTGGCGCTTCGATGCACTCACCGCTGGCCAAATCGAAGTGCTGCTTGTAGATGGGCGACGCCACCACGACGCGCTCGCCGATGCTGCCCACGAGGCCCCGCGAGAGCACGGAAGCGCCCGCGTTCGGGTCGACATTGTCGATGGCGTACACGCGCGGCGCCGCATCGCCGACGCGGAACACGGCCACGTGGCGCCCATTCAGCAGCGCGCACACGCCCGTGTCGGGCACGATGTCGGTCAAGGGACAGATGGCCACCCAGTTGTCGGCGCTGGCGCCGGAAAGTTCATTCATCGCATTCATGGCTCAAGCCTCCACTGCCAGGATGGGGATCACGGCGCCGCGGCGTTCATCTGGCGTGGCGGGCCGTATCTGGCCCCGCTCTTCCACGAACACCACGTTTTCATCGTGCTTCTCGCTGTTGACGAAATGGCGGAAACGCTGGCGCACGGCGGGGTTGGAGACGGCTTCCTGCCACTCGCAGGCATAGGTGTCGACCACGTGCTGCATGTCCGCTTCCAGTTCGTGGGCGATGCCCAGGCGGTCGGCCACGACGACGGCTTTCAGGTAATCGAGGCCCCCTTCCAGGTTGTCGCGCCACACGCTGGTGCGCTGCAGGCGATCGGCCGTGCGCACGTAGAACATCAGGAAGCGGTCGACATAGCGCACCAGGGTCGCTTCGTCGAGATCGGACGCCAGCAGTTCCGCATGGCGCGGCTTCATGCCGCCGTTGCCGCACACGTACAAATTCCAGCCCTTCTCCGTGGCGATCAGGCCGATGTCCTTGCCCTGCGCCTCGGCGCATTCGCGCGTGCAGCCGGAGACGCCGAACTTGATCTTGTGCGGCGTGCGCAAGCCCTTGTAGCGGTTTTCCAGCTGGATCGCAAAGCCCACGCTGTCGGCCACGCCATAGCGGCACCAAGTGGAGCCCACGCACGATTTCACCGTGCGCAGCGACTTGCCGTAGGCGTGCCCAGATTCGAAGCCGGCCGCGATCAATTCTTCCCAGATGGCCGGCAACTGGTCGACGCGCGCGCCGAACAGGTCGACCCGCTGGCCGCCCGTGATTTTCGTGTAGAGACCGTATTTTTTCGCCACCGTGCCGACGGCGATCAAGCCGTCGGCCGTCACTTCGCCGCCCGGCATGCGCGGCACGACGGAGTAGGTGCCATCCTTCTGGATATTGCCAAGAAAATAATCGTTACTGTCCTGCAGGCTGGCGTGCACGGGAGAGAGCACGAAATCGTTCCAGCAAGACGCGAGGATATTCGCCGCCACGGGCTTGCACACGTCGCAACCGAGGCCCTGGCCATGCGCGCCCAAGAGTTCGCCGAAACTGCGGATCTTGCCCACGCGTACCAGGTGGTGCAATTCCTGGCGCGAGTACGCAAAGTGCTCGCATACGTGGTTGTTGACGGCCAGGCCCTGCTTCTGCATTTCCGCCTTCATGATCTGCGTCACCAGCGGCACGCAGCCGCCGCACGCGGTGCCCGCGCACGTAGCACTTTTCAGGGCGCCGATGCTGGTGGCGCCATCGGCGACGGCCGCGCACAGCGCACCCTTCGACACGTCGTTGCACGAGCAGATTTGCGCCGAGTCGGGCAAGGCGTCCACGCCCAGGCCCACCTTTTGCTGGCCGTCCGCCTGCGGCAGGATCAGGAATTCGGGGGATGCCGGCAGCTCGATTTTATTGAGCATCATCTGCAGCAAGGTGCCGTATTCGCTGGCGTCGCCCACCATCACGCCGCCCAGCAGGTATTTGCCGCAATCGGAGACGACGATCTTCTTGTAGATCTGCTTGCGCTCGTCCATGAACTGGTAGGAGCGGCTGCCCGGCGCATTGCCGTGCGGGTCGCCCAGGCTGGCCACGTCCACGCCCATCAGTTTGAGCTTGGTGCTCATGTCGGCGCCCTTGAACGACGCTTCGCCCTCCTCTTCCAGCACATGGCGCGCCGCGATGCGCGCCATTTCATAGCCGGGCGCCACCAGGCCGAAGACCAGGCCGCCCCACAGCGCGCATTCGCCGATCGCATAAATATCGGGGTCGGAGGTGACGCAGCTGTCGTTGATGGCGATGCCGCCGCGTGGTCCCACGTCCAGGCCGCAGGCGCGCGCCAGCTCGTCGCGCGGGCGGATGCCGGCCGAGAAGACGATCATGTCCGCTTCCAGGTGGCTGCCGTCGGCGAACTGCATGCGGTGCGTGGCCGCCTCACCGTCGACGATGGCCAGCGTGTTCTTTTGCGTGTGCACGGTCACGCCCAGCTCTTCGATCTTGCGGCGCAAGACGCGCGCGCCGCCCTCGTCGACCTGCACGGCCATCAGGCGCGGGGCGAATTCCACCACGTGGGTGTCGAGCTTCAAGTCGCGCAAGGCCTTCGCGCATTCGAGACCCAATAGTCCACCGCCGATCACCACGCCCGTTTTTGACTTACCGCCCCAGGCCAGCATGGCTTCCAGGTCTTCGATGGTGCGGTAGACGAAGCAGCCATCGCGCTCCTTGCCCGGCAGCGGCGGCACGAACGGCGTCGAGCCGGTGGCGAACACCAGCTTGTCGTAGGCCAGCACTTCACCCGTGCTGGCCGTGACGGTTTTCGCCGCGCGGTCGATGGACACGGCGCGCGCATTGAGCTTCAGCACGACGTTGCCCTTGTCGAAGAAGCCGGGCGCCACCAGCGACAGGTCCTCGGCCGATTTGCCGCTGAAAAATTCGGACAGGTGCACCCGGTCATAGGCCGGGCGCGGCTCTTCGCACAGCACGGTGACATGCAGGTGCGGCGCGTTTTCCAAGACCAGGCGTTCGAGGAATTTGTGCCCGACCATGCCATGGCCAAGGACGACGATGTTCAAGGGGTGGTTCATTGCTGTCTCCTCAGGCCGCGGCCATGTTCGGTTCGGCCGCTACACGGGTAAAGCGCACGGCGATGGCGCACAGGGCCGAGATCACCACCAGCGCGCTCAGGATGAGCAGGGTCTGGCGGATGTCGCCCGTGCCCTTCATCAGGAAGCCGGCCGCCACGGCGCCCACGTTGCCGCCGGCGCCGATGATGCCGGCCACGCCGCCCAGAGCCTTGCTGTCGATGAAGGGGACGAGCGCGTAGGTGGCGCCGCACGCCATGTGGGTGAACAGGCCGAAGACCAGCATGGCGATGACGGCGTAGGTGACGCTGTCGACCTTGGCAAACCACAGCAGGCCCACGCCTTCGCCGATCATCAGCATGAACAGCAGGGTCACGCGGCTGTTCAGGTTGCCGCGCAGGGCCAGCTTGTCGGACATCCAGCCGCCCAAAGCGCGGGCAAACAGGGCCAGCAAGCCGAAGCTGCCCGCGGCCAAGCCAGCCGATTTCAAGGACAGGCCAAAATGGTCGACGTAGTACACGGCGGCGATGTTGTGGATGAAGATTTCAATGCCGAAGCAGGCGCCGTAGGTGACGAACAGCAGCCACACGCGATAGTTGGAGCTGGCGGCCTTGAAGCTGTCCCAGCCACCTTTCTTTCCACCCTCGATAGCCACGCCGGCGGCACGCAAGTCCGAATAATTACCTTCCGGGCAATCCTGCGTATAGCGCCAGTAGAGGGCCGCCATCACCAGCATCAGCACGCCCGGCACCAGCAGGGCCACGCGCCAGCCCAGCGATTCGGACACGCCCAGCATCAGCACGGCGCCCAGCAGCAAGGGCATCAGCGCCTGCGCCGCGCCGCCGCCCGCATTGCCCCAGCCGGCGGCCGCCGCATTTGCCGTGCCGACGACACGCGGGGCGAACATCACGGAGGTGTGATATTGCGTGATGACAAAACTGGCGCCCACGGCGCCGATGCCCAGGCGGAAGAACAGAAAGCTTTCATAGCTTTGCGAAGCGGCCACGCCCAGCACGGGTATGGCGCCCAGCAGCAGCAAGCCCGTGTAGGTCTTGCGCGGGCCGTAGCGGTCGCACAGGGGTCCGACGATCAGGCGCACGAGGATGGTGATGGCGACGGCCGCGATATTGATGTTGGCCACTTGCGCCAAGGAAAGGCCGAACTCGCCCTTGATGACCGGCATCAGCGGCGCGCAGGCGAACCAGGCGAAGAAACACACGAAAAATGCCATCCACGTCAGGTGGAATGCGCGCATGGGCGGCGTGGCGAGGGAGAAGAGCGCGATGCGCGTTGCTTTTTGGCTGGCCATGATAGGTTCCCGAAGTATCCCGAAAATAACAAAAATGCAAACAAAAACGGCGCCCGCCCCCGCCGATGAAAAAAATCAGCCTGGGCGGACGCCGTTGTCCATGTGGTCCGTCGTTGGACCGTTGTGCGTTTATTCAGGGGATCGCCGTTGATCCGTACCTTCTGTTTAGCAAGTGCCGTGCCAGCTTCCCTGACGGGCACGCAGCACCATTCGCACCGGCTTTGCGTCATGTCATGGCACCTGACGGTGCAAGGGCGCCACTTGCTGGTGCATGCGGGAACCAGTACGTGGCATCTCTTGTCTAAACCACCATCTGAAGCAGTCGCGGGAGGCCACGATGGTCAAGACATTGCGTTGGCTACGGCCGCCATGGTTGGCTTGCACGTGCGCCGGGTTGTTACTGATGACATGGAGCAACAGTGCCGGCGCGCAAGAGCCGAAGGAACACAGCGAGCTCGACGCCACCGTCGTCGCGCCCTTTCACGCCGCGCGCGGCGAGCGGACAACGCAGGCGCGTACCTCGCAGTCACGTACATTTATTGTGCGCCTCGCCTATCCCGACGAAGGCCGCACCCATGCGGTGCGCTGGACCTTGACCTTGTCCGGCCCGGGGTCGCAAGGCGCCGTGCTGCGGCGCTGGTCGGGCGCAGAACAGGTGGGCGCCGGCGGCAAGAGCATCACCGTGCCCTGGGATGGCCGCGCCGACGCCGAGGCGCGCGAACGGCGCGTGCCGGTCCCGGACGGTTTATATGAGCTGCGCCTGCTGGCCGTGGCCGATGCCGGCACGCCACAGCAAGCGCAGGTGGAACAGCAGTGGCCCATCCTGGTGCGGCGGGGCGTCGGCACGGCGCCGAGGGTGCCCGCCTTCCAGGCCGGCCTGCAGCAACTGCCCAGCCTCGATGGCCAGCCCGGCTACCGCATCGTCTACGCCAACCTGCACAGCCAGACGCGCCACAGCGACGGCGGCGCGGCGCTCGATGCCTGCCATGGCGCGCAAGACCCGCAAACGGCGCCCTACGGCCCCATCGATGCCTACAAATATGCGCAGCAGCATGGGCTCGACGCCCTGCTGACGTCCGAACACAACCATATGTATGACGGTTCCGACGGCACGAATGGCGCTGCCACCCCAGCCGAAGCAATAGCCCTGTACCAGACGGGCCTGGCCGAAGCGGCCGCGTATACAGCCGCCCACCCCGGGTTTCTGGCCCTGTATGGCATGGAGTGGGGCGTCATCAACAAGGGCGGCCATGTGAACATTGTCAATGGCGACCAATTGCTGGGTTGGGAACGAAATGCCAGCGGGGAACTGCTGGCCGAGGTGGAAACGCCGAAGGGCGACTATGCGGGCCTGTACGCGCTGATGCGCGAACGGGGCTGGCTGGGTCAGTTCAACCACCCTGCGCAAACGGGCCAGTTTCTCGTCAACGGCCAGCCGCTCGGCTACACGCCGGACGGCGACGCGGCCATGGTACTGTGCGAAGTGATGAATACGTCCGCGTTTTCCACCAACGACGAGGAAACGGAGACGCGGCGCAGCAACTATGAGGCAGCCTGCAACCGGGCCCTGGCGGCCGGCTACCACGTGGCCTTCAGCAGCAACCAGGACAACCATTGCGCCAACTGGGGCGCGTCGTATGGCAACCGCACGGCCGTGCTGGTGGCCAGCCCGGCCGCCGGCATGCCCGTTTCCCGCGACAGCTTCGTCGAAGCGCTGCGCGCGCGCCGCGTGTTTGCCACCATGGACAAGCACGCGCAACTGCTGTTTACGGCCAATGGCAAGCTGATGGGCGAGCGCTTCGACAACCACGGCCCCTTGCACCTGGCCACCCATTTCAGCAACAGCGCGGGGCGGCAAGCGGCCGTCGTCGCCATCTTCCACGGCGTGCCGGGCGGTAACGGCTCCGTCACGCAGCTATCGGATCAGGCCGAGCTCACCCTCACGCCCGCGCCCGGCCCCCATTTCTACTATGTGCGCCTGACGCAGGACGATGGCAACCTCGTCTGGTCGGCGCCCGTGTGGGTCAATCAATTGCCGTGAACGCCGCAGATCAGAGTGCGGCAACGGCACGGACTGGTACACCATGCGCCGCAGATTCTGCGGCCTGCTTCCATTCCAGCAAACAATATTGGAAAAGTAACTTTTTTTTAAACTAGTCGCCCATAGACACTGGTTCCCCACAGCAATCCATGGCACCATGGCTGCGCCGTTTTGCCTGCAACGCGGCCTCCATCGGACCAACCAGGAACCCTATATGTCGTCATATCGCACCTTTGCCAGCAGCATGCTGCTCGGCCTGGCCGCAGCGGGCATCGCCCATGCACAAGCACCCACGCCCGCAGCGTCCACTTCTCCGGCCGATCCCCATTTGTGGCTGGAAGAAGTCCTCGGCGACAAGCCGCTGGCCTGGGTCAAACAGCACAATGCCGTCACCACCAGGGAACTGGAAGCCCGGCCCGGCTTCGCCACCCTGCAGGCGCGCCTGAAAACCATCCTCAATTCGAAGGAACGCATTCCCTACGTCAGCAAGGAAGGCGAGTATTACTACAACTTCTGGCGCGACGCCCAGCACGTGCGCGGCATCTGGCGCCGCACCACCCTGGCGCAGTACCAGCTGGCCGAGCCAAATTGGGAAACCGTGATCGACCTCGACCAGCTGGCCGCCGGCGAAAATGAAAACTGGGTCTGGGGCGGCGCCTCCTGCCTGTATCCGAAGGGCGAACGCTGCCTCATTTCCCTGTCGCGCGGCGGCGGCGACGCCAAGGTCGTGCGCGAATACGACGTGGCCAAACGCACCTTTGTCGACGGCGGCTTCACCCTGTCCGAAGCGAAGGGCAGCGCCAGCTGGATCGACGAGGACACCTTGTTTGTCTCCACCGATTTCGGTCCCGGCTCGATGACCAGTTCGGGCTACCCGCGCATCATCAAAGAGTGGCAGCGCGGCACGCCGCTGGCGCAGGCGCGAACGCTGTACGAAACCAAGCCCGACGACCTGAGCGCGGGCGCCTACAAGGACTTCACGCCCGGCCACGAACACCAGTTCATCGAGCGGCAGATCGATTTCTACAGCGGCGAAATGTTCCTGCGCGACGGCGCAGAGTTGAAGAAAGTGCCGAAACCGGACGACTCTACGGCCTTCACCGTGCGCGACCAGCTGGTCATCACCCTGCGTTCGGACTGGAAAGTGAACGGCAAGACCTATCTGCAAGGTTCGCTGCTGGCCACGGATTTCAAGGCCTTCATGCAGGGCAAGCAGGTGCTCGAAGTGCTGTACGCGCCCACGGCCACGTCTTCGCTGGACAATGTCACGGCGACGAAATCAACCATCCTCGTGACGACCCTGGACAAGGTCAAGAACCGCCTGACGGAACTGCGCCACGTGAACGGCAAGTGGCAGCGCCGCGCCGTCGATGCGCCGAAACTGGGCACCCTGGCCGTCAGCGCGCTCGATCCCGTCGACTCGGACCAGTACTTCCTGACGGTGACGGACTTCCTCAACCCGACCACCCTGTACCTGGCCACGGCGCAGAGCGACAAGCGGACAAAAATCAAGTCGCTGCCCGCCTACTACGACGCGGCGCCGTACAAGGTGGAGCAGTTCGAATCGACGTCGAAGGATGGCACGAAGGTGCCGTATTTCGCCATCATGGGCAAGAAGACGAAGTTCGACGGCAGCAACCCCACCGTGCTGTATGGCTACGGCGGCTTCGAAGTGTCGCTCAAACCAAGCTACAGCGGCACCACCGGCGTGGCGTGGCTGGAAAAGGGCGGCGTGTACGTGCTGGCGAATATCCGCGGCGGCGGCGAATTCGGTCCCCGCTGGCACCAGGCGGCGCTGAAGGAGAACCGCCAGCGCGCGTATGACGATTTCATCTCGGTGGCGCAGGATCTGATCAGGCGCAAGGTCACCAGCCCGCGCCACCTGGGCATCATGGGCGGCAGCAATGGCGGCCTGCTGACGGGCGCCGTGCTGGTGCAGCGTCCCGACCGGTTCAACGCCGTCGTCAGCCAGGTGCCGCTGCTCGACATGCGCCGCTACAACAAGATGCTGGCGGGCGCCTCGTGGATGGGCGAGTACGGCGACCCGGATGTGCCGGAACAATGGGCTTACATCAGCAAGTACTCGCCGTACCAGAACGTTTTCAAGGATAAAAAATATCCGCGCGTGCTGTTGACCACTTCGACGCGCGACGACCGGGTCCACCCCGGCCATGCGCGCAAGATGGTAGCCAGGATGGAAGAGCAAGGCCACGACGCGCTGTACTGGGAAAACACGGAAGGCGGCCACGCGGGCGCCGCCAACAACGACCAGCAGGCGCTGATGTGGGCGCTGACCTACACCTTCCTGCTGGAGCAGCTGAAGTAATGGGGTGGTGTCGGATTACGCGCTCACGCGTTAATCCGGCCTACCCGGCCTACCCGGCCTACCCGGCTGCAGGATTGCTTACTTCGCCTGCGCGCTGGGGCGTTCGGCGATGCGGTCGCGGTAAGCCTGCAGATTGGCCAAGCCTTCTGCGCCGGGCCGGTATTTCATCAGGCCGCGCGCAAATTCCAGCGCGCAGAAGGCCGTGATGTCGGCAATCGTAAAGCGTTCGCCGGCGATGTAGGGCTGACTGCCCAGCACCTGGTCCAGCCATTGCGCCGTCTCGCGCAGCTTGCCCGCCTGCGCCATGGCGAAATCGGGAAACTGCGGGTTTTCCAGCGCCACCAGAGCCGGATGGCCATGGCGCACCCAGTTGGCGGTGGCGCTGAACAGATGCAGTTCCACGCGGCGGTCGGCCATTTCGATGAAGGCGCGCTCCTCGAAGCCTTCGCCCATCAGATTAGGCTGCGGGTGCAAGCCTTCCAGGTAGGTGCAGATGGCGCGCGTTTCGGTCAGCACGCGCCCGTCCGCCAATTCCAGCACGGGCACGCGGCCCAGCGGGTTTTTCGCCAGGAAAGCAGGATCGCGGTGCTGGCCCGCCATCAGGTCGAGCGCCACTTCCTCGATGCCGGTGATGCCCTTCTCGGCGATGAACATCGTGACGCGGCGCGGATTGGGCGTGCGGGGGCTGATAGTCAGTTTCATGTGCAGGTCTCGTCTCGTTATGGTGGTTCACAATCATACCAGCGCGCCATCATGGTGCGGCGCCCGTGGCGCGTTGACTTTGACCCCGTTTCCACTTAGATTGCTGTACGGGAACGCTGGCCTTCAGTTCCAGCGATGTCCCCCAACCGCCATCAACGTCCGCAGCCTACCCGGCTGGCGGGCGTTTTACCCATGAACGAAGGGCATACCATGCATCGCACACCGACTCCGCGTTTCCGCCGCAGCCATTTGGCCGCCGCCGTCCTGGCGCTGACCGCCATCGCCGCCGTCACCCCGGGCCGCGCCGCGCCCGCCGCCAGATACGCGTCGGCCAGCCACGCCGTTGGCACCACCACGCAGCTGCCGCGCGGCGTCACGCCTTTGCACTACATTGTGTCGATCACGCCGGATGCCGCCGCCTCGACCTTCAAGGGCGAAGCGGCCATCAAGGTGGCCGTCGACACGCCGACAAGCAGCATCACGTTCAATGCGCTGAACCTGGCGTTTACCGCCGCCGCCATCGAAGGCGCGGGCGGCAGCAAGCAGGTGACGCGCAAGATCGACTTCAACGCGGACAAGCAGACGGCCAGCGTGCATTTCGCCGAGCCCCTGGCCAGGGGTGAGTACCTGCTGCGCATCGACTACAGCGGCAAGATCGGCACGCAGGCCACGGGCCTGTTCTCGCTCGACTACGACACACCCGAAGGCCGCCAGCGCGCGCTGTACACGCAGTTCGAAAATTCCGACGCGCGCAGCATGCTGCCGTCGTGGGATGAACCGGACTACAAGGCTACCTTCGCGCTGGACGTGGTCGTCCCCAGTAACCAGATGGCCGTCGGCAACATGCCGATCGTCAGGAGTGAAGAGCTGGGCAATGGCATGAAGCACGTGTACTTCGCCACCACGCCGCGCATGTCGACGTACCTGCTGTTCTTCGGCCTGGGCGACTTCGAGCGCGCCACCGTCATGAGCGAGGGCACGGAAGTGGGCGTCATCACGAAGAAGGGCGCGCTGGCGCAAAGCCGCTTCGCGCTGGACGAATCAGCCGCCCTGCTGCGCGAGTACAACGATTATTTCGGCGTGCGCTACCCGCTGCCCAAGCTCGACAACATTGCCGCGCCGGGCCGCAGCCAATTCTTCGGCGCCATGGAAAACTGGGGCGCCGTCTTCACCTTCGAATACGGCCTGCTGCTCGACCCGACCATCTCGACGCAGACCGACAAGGAAAACATCTACACCACCCTGTCGCATGAAATGGCGCACCAGTGGTTCGGCGACCTGGTCACCATGCGCTGGTGGGACGATTTGTGGCTCAACGAAGGCTTTGCGTCATGGATGGAAAGCCGCACCACGGAGCGTTTGCACCCCGAGTGGAACACGGCCCTGTCCAGCGTGGGCGGGCGCGAATCGGCCATGAGCCAGGACGCGCTGCGCACCACGCATCCGGTGGTGCAGCGCATCGCCACCGTGGAACAGGCCAGCCAGGCCTTCGACGGCATCACCTATCAAAAAGGCGAAGCGGTGATCCGCATGCTCGAAGCCTACGTGGGCGCCGACACATGGCGCACGGCCGTGCGCAGCTACATGCGCAAGCATGCGTATGGCAATACGGTGTCCGACGACCTGTGGCGCGAAGTCGACGCGGCCGCCGGCAAGCCTGTCAGCGCCATCGCCCATGATTTCACCCTGCAGCCGGGCGTGCCGATGATCACCGTGGGCGCAGCCGTATGCAGGAAGGGCCGCACGCGCGTGACCCTGACGCAGACGGAGTTTTCCAAGGACCAGCCGGACAAGAAGCCGCTGTCGTGGAAAGTGCCCGTCATCGCTTCGACGGTCGGCAACGGCAAGCTGGCCAAGGTGGTGCTCAAGAATGGCAAGGCGACCCTGAACGTGCCCGGTTGCGGCGCCCTGCTGGTGAACGCGGGCCAGAGCGGCTACTACCGCACCGTGTACGCGCCCGCCGGCACGCGCGCGCTGGCGGGCAGCTTCGCGCGCCTGGCGCCGATCGATCAACTGGGCTTGCTGGCGGACAGCCAGTCGCTGGGCATGGCGGGATTGCAAGACCCAGCCAGTTTCCTGGAACTGGTAAAGGCCACGCCCCTGTCGGCCGACCCGCAAGTGCTGGGCCGGGTGGCCGCATCACTCAACGGTTTGTATGAACAGTATGCGGGCGACAGCGTAGAAAGCAAAGCGCGCCAGCAGGCTTTCGGCCGCTTTGCCGTGGCGCGCCTGGCGCCGATGATGGCGCAGACGGGCTGGGAAGCGCGCAAGGGCGAAGCATCGAGCGTGGCGACCCTGCGCGGCCGCCTGATTGCCATCCTCGGCGACATGGGCGAGCCCGGCGTGCTGCTAGAGGCGCGCCGCCGCTACGCGGCCAGCGAACAGGATCCCTCCGCCCTGCCCACGCCGCTGCGCCGCACCATCCTGGGCGTGGTGGCCCAGCATGCGGACGCCGCCACCTGGGAGCAGCTGCACGCCAGGGCGCAGCAGGAAAAGACGCCGCTGGTCAAGAACCAGCTGTACGATTTGCTGGCCTCAACCGACGATGCGGCCCTGGCGCAGCGTGCGCTGGCGCTGGCGCTGACGGATGAACCGGGCGTGACCAACAGCCCGGCCATGATCTCGCGCGTGTCGCGCAGGCATCCGGAACTGGCCTTCGACTTCGCGCTGGCGCACCTGGAGCAAGTCTATGCGCGCATCGACGCCAGTTCGCGCAGCCGCTACTTCCCGCGCCTGGCGGCCGGTTCGGCGCAGCCGGACATGATCGCCAAGCTGGAAGCGTACGCGCAAGCGCACCTGCCGGCCGGCGCGCGCGGCGACGCCGACAGTTCCGTGGCCGGCATCAAGTACCGCATCAAGGTGCGCGCCGAACGCCTGCCCGCCGTCGATGCGTGGCTGGCGAAGCAGGCGGGTTAATCTGTTTTCCCGGCGCTGCGGCGCCGGGATACGATGAAAATGCAGGCAAAAAAAAACCGGCTTCGCAAAGTGCGGTAGCCGGTTGAAACGCTGTTTCAGAGCGCAGGGATAAAGCAGGAAAACACATGAAAAAGTAGAAATCGTGCCGGTCATTGAGGTGTCCGGCAACCTTGCGCTCGGGGTTTCCGTGCGCCATGTATCCACTATGCCAGTCCTTCGTCGACACAGGCTTAGGACTTCATTAAATCCCCGCCCGCTCCCTGCATTTCCCCTGCCCCACCCTGCGATCATTACTATAAAACAAGTTTTACGTGTCTGGTGCCGATGGTTGAGCTCACCGGCTAAGCTGTTGAGTCATGCCTGCATCCTATCGCTCCCGGAACGTAGTGATTTGCGCACCGCATGCTGTGTGCCAACAAGAGCATCATAGCAGCGGCATATGACCGGCTTATGACGTAGCGCTAAGGTGCGCCACCCTCCTTCGCGGAACTTTTGATACCCGTCAACTCAATTTCCACGCGACGGTTCGGCTGCAAACAGGCGATCAGGGCCGCGCGCGGCGCCACCTTTTCGCAGGTGGCGACGGGTTCCGCCTTGCCCTTGCCGTACGCACTGATGACATTGGCGATGCCTTGGTCGCGCAGCAACTGTTTCACCGTCAAGGCGCGCCGCTCGGACAGCGCCTGGTTGTAGCTGTCCGTGCCCAGGCGATCCGTATGGCCCGTCACGGACAAGGTATCGATCTGCACGTAGCCCTGCTTCAGGCGCGCCGCCAGCTCGCGGATCTTCTCGACGCCCTGCGGCAGCACGTCGGCCGCTCCCGCCTTGTCGAAACGGAACAGGGCGTCCATGTCCAGCGTGATGCGTTCATGGACGAGGTGCGGTGGCAACGGATCAGGCTGCGGTATCGGCTTGTCGACCGGACATGCCGCAGCGGCGGACTGGGCGACGGCCTGCGCATCCTCGGCCAGCTGCACATACGGGTTCGCATGGCGCCAGCCCTGTTGCTTGTACTCATTGCCCGCATGCACCAGTTCCACTTCGCCACACGCCACCTTCTGCGCCGCGCAGGCGAAACCGGGCGACTCGCGCAACGCTCCAAAGCTGGACCACAGATCCTCGCGCAAGCGCGTGGCATCGTTTACCAGCGGCGTGGCGTCGCCGGGATTGGGCGTGCTGCCATCTTCCAGCGCGGCGACGATCTTTGCCGATTCCTGCAAGGCTAGCAGGGGAAAGGCCGAGCGGTCGTTGCGCGTGTACTCATGGAAGGACACGTCGAGCCAGCATTGCGCCTTGGACAGGTAATAATCGCCCACGCGCACGCCGCCGTCGTTGAGCTTCCTGATGCGTTCCTGCAGCAGGCGGTAAGCCTGCTGGTCGGCAGAGACGGCTTGGTCGCTGATGCGCAGCTCGGGCATGGCCAGCGGCGCCGTTGGCAGGGTCGGCGTGGCCGCCTGGGCCAGGCCCATGGCCAGCAGGCTGGCGAGCGGTATCAGTTTCATCATCGGGGTCATCCTCGGTGTCATTTTCGGTGTCATGGTGGTTTTCATGGCCGGGCCAGGGTACGGTTGATGGTGGCGTCTTTGCCTTTGAACAGGTTTTCATCGAACTTGAAGCGCAGGCGCAGGTAGGGGCCGCGCGCCGTGTAGTCGGCGCCCGTCAGGTCGCGGTCGGAGAATCCCGACCAGTTGTGTCCAGCCGAGAGCCACAGGTTTTGCGCCAGCAGATAGCCCACTTCGACGCCGTTGGCCCACTGGCGGCTGCCCCCTTGCGGGCTGCCCATCACGGCCGCCAGCACGCCGATGTCCCAGTGCTTGCTGATGTCGTACACGGTGCGCCCGGAAAACAGCCAGGCCGTGTATTTCTCTTGCCCGGCGGGCAGGTTCTTGTCGTTGTTGTGCTTGGCGGCGACCCTGCCCGTGAACCACCACGGACGGCTGGGGTGGTAATCGAGGTGTGTGGAAACGATGTGCGCGCGGTAATTGTCGCCATCGATCTGCGACTGGTCGCGCACGGTCTTGTACTCGTAGCGGGCCAGGCCGTTGAAACGGTTGTCGTCCACCGGACGCCAGGCAAAGCCCAGCTGCGCCCGGTCCTGCAGCACGTTGCCCACGGGCGCGCCGCTGGCGTCGTCGTTGTTGCGCGTGTACAGCAGGTAATTACGCGCAAGCAAGGTCCAATCGCGGCTCAGCTTGCGCGCCCAGGCGATGGTGTTGAGCCATTGATCCTGGCGCTGGTCGCCGGGCGCGATCTCGCTGTCGAACAATCGCCGGTACTCGAGCTTGACGGAGCCGCGCCACAGGGGATTGACGGCATAGTCGAATCCCGCCGCCACGGCCACGGCTTGCTGCTGCTGGCCGTTCATGACTTTCAGGTATTCGATATTCGTGTTCGCCGCCATCCCTTCGCCGAGGTTCCACGTGTTGCGCAAGCCGGACGCCAGCTGCAAGTCGCGCTGGTTGCTGAGACTGTAATCCATGGCGTCGCGCATGCGGTACTCGCCAAACACGGTGCCGCCCGGCATGTAGCCCGTGTCCGCGCCGGCGACGAAACTGGTGCTGCGGTCAGCCGGATTGAGCGAGTAGGCCGATGCCAGCCCCGTCTGGTTTTCATAGCGGGCGTACAGGCGGCTGCGTTCAGCCAGCTGGTATTGCGCGCCCAGGCCGTAGCGGTGCTGGTCCGCGTCGGAGACGCTTTTTTCCACGTCACCATTCAGCGTCCAGCGCTCCGTGGCCTTGTATTGCGCCCCCAGGCGCACGGTGGTGGCATCCAGCGGTGCCGTCGTGCCCGTGCCAGCACCGGGATTGATCGGCGCAAACGTGGTGATGCTGCCGCCCGTGACGGGGTCGATGGCCGTGTTCGCCGTGCCGTTGCCAAAGAAACCGCCCGTGGGATTGAGGCCCGTGCCCAGCGGCGACGTGTTCGGCGCGATGCCGGCCGTCGACGGCATGCCGCCGCTCTCCTTCATGTGCTGGACGGACACGTCGAGCAGCCAGCGTTCGCTGGCATTCCACGCCACGCCCAGGCGCTGCGCATCGCGGCGCGCATCCGTGCTGCGCTCGTCGCTACGGATGGCCTCGCCATACACGGTGACGGCGGGACTGAGCTTGTAGCCCGCCTTCACGCCCGCCTCGCCCCGCCCTCCCGTGATGCCGGCCGCCGTGTTATTGAAATCCCTGTCGGAACGGTTCCAGAAGGCTTTCGCTTCCAGCTTGTCATCCTTGTGCTGCAGCTCGATCCGGGCCGCATTGCCGCTGACTTCATCGCGCAGCTCGCCCGCCTGGCCGGACGGCGTCGTGTAGATGCTGCCGCCCGCGCTGTAGCTGGTGGATGTGGTGCGCGCTACTTCGAGCACCAGCAGGCTGTGCTCGCCGAAGCGCAAGCCCGCATTGACGCTGTGCAGTTTATACGGCGACAAGGGATTCTTGTCTTCCACAGCCGAGCCACCGAGCGAAACCATCTTGCCCAATTGCACTTGCCCATCCACGCCCAGGGTCCAGAATTTTTCGCCGCCCTGATCCACCTCATAGCTGATGCGAATCGATTGCGGATCGCCATTCGGCGTCAGCGCGGGGATCGCCTGCTTGAACAGGATGCGCCCGCTGAACGGCTCGAAGCTGTAATCCTCGAAACGGCGCAGCTGCGTCACTTGCACGATATTGCCGTTCTGGTTCTTGTCGCGCACCACGATCTCGATCTTTTCCGCGTTTTCGATGGCGTTATTGTTGCGCACGGCAAACGGCCCCGAGGTGCCATTCGCCCGGTATTCCTCGACCACCTGCTTCAGGCTATCGTTGATGGCGAAGGCATTGGCGACGATGCCATCCTGTTCGTAGTGGCCGCGCCCGCCCGTGGCCGTGCGGTTGTACTGGCCCAGTTTTCTCTGCTGTAAGTTGGCCACGGCGCCGCCGCCCGTCATCTGGCTGAAGCCGTCGCCGGTGGCGAAGTCGCCATACAGCACATAGCTTTTCTGCTGGTCGATGCGCACGTACAGGCGGTCGCTGGAACGGGCGTCGAAGTTGCGCACGGAACTGTCGCCGTACACGGGATAAAACTCTTCCGGATTGACATCGCGCAAGAGACGCGCGCGCGTATCCTTGTCCGAGTCGTAGGCGGCCGTCAGCAAGGCATCGCCACGGATCGTCCCTTTTAAAAACATCGCTGCGCGGCCCGCCACGTTGGCCTTGCCGTTGTTGAAGGCGCGGCTCCAGCGCACGATGTCGCGCTCGAAACCGTCATTGAAACGCGACGGTGCAATGTCGCTGCTCGACAGGCTGCGCTTGCTGATGATGCCGTCGATCAAGCCCACGGCCAGCATGTCGCGCAGTTCCGGCAAGAAGCTGATGGTGCCCTGCGCCGCCACCTTGCCGGCCGACACGCGCAGCAGCACGTCCTGCGGCGTGGCCGGGGCCAGCAGGCTGAAGCTCGCTACGCCATCCTCCACCGTCAGCTGCGTGCCGGGCGTGACCCTGTCGACGTCGCGCCGCTCGGGGCCCAGCTCGTCCGTGCGGGCGCCGGGCAGCAGGATGCGCCCGCCGCTGGCTTCGATGGTGAGCAAGGCCGTGCCCGCCAGGGACTTGCCGTGCGCGTCATACAGCCTGACCGTCACCGTGACGGGGCTCTGGCCATCGGCCGGTGCCTCGCCGTGATCCGTCTCGACGGCGATGCGCGCCACGCCACGGTTGATCGCATAGTCGGTGCCGCTCACTTTGCCGGCAAGGAAGGATGGCGCCGCCACGGCGGAACCTGCCGCATGGTCCGGCAAGGGCAGTTGCGCGTGGCCAAACGCCGGGAAGGCCAGCAGGGCCAGCGCGGCGGCCATGCGCCGGGGCGCGGGGAGGGTTCTCTTCATGGCCTGTTTCTCTTTAGCTGCATTGGCAAGCGGCAAGTGAGGTGAAGGAGGCTTACTGCGCATGGCTGCCTCCTGCGGCTGGCACAGCGGCGGGCGCGGGCGCGCGGGGCGCGACGACAGGCTGGTTGGCGCTGTCCGTCGCCTGCGCGGGCGCGCTGGCGGGCTGGCTGCTGAAACGCAGTCCCGGCCCCGCCCTGCCCTCCCTTTCCACGCTGCGCACCTCGCCCTGCGCGCGGCGCGCCTTGACTTGCTCGAGCACGGGGTTCGAGCACGAGCCTTCGATGAAGTCGGCGCGCAGCAGTTCGCCGTTCTTGGTATCGAGGAACAGACTGTGCGGGTCGCCCAGGTTACGGTTCGACGCTTCCATCATGCGGCTCAGACGTGGCAAGGTGGCGCCATCGACCTTGATGACATGGCTGTTCGGCGTAATGCCGCAATAGCTGTACTTGCCTTCAACGTCCGTGGTGAAGTTCGTGCCATCCTCCATGTACAGGCGCACGCCCGGGATGCTCAGTTCCTCGGCGTCCTGCACGTGGTTGTTGTTGCAATCGACAAACACCTTGCCGGCGATGCAGGCATCCGTCGTAAACACGCCGCCCGTCACTTTCACCTTCGCGCGCGCCTCGTTCGAGGGCGGGCCGTTGGTGGTCGAGGCCTGGGCGCGGTTGATGCCGTCGCCCTGCAGCGAACCGACGCCCACGCGCAGGCGGTAGCGGAAGCTGGCGCTGGCGTTCGGCGCCAGCGACTCCAGCTTGAAGCTCAACTGCGGCCCCGGCTTGCCGGAGGGATCGGGCTGCACCACATTGTTGCGCGTGGTGGTGCCGTCGATATAGCGGAAACCGGCCGGCAGTTTATCGAGCACGCTGACACCAAACGCCGTCGCCACGCCCGTGTTCTTCACTTCGATCGTGTACTGCAGGCTGTCGCCGATCTCGGCCTGGGTCTTGTTGACGCTCTTACTGATCAACAACATCGGCTTGTCCGTCGTGTTGAACACCACGGGCGTGAAGCTCGGCGGCGTGGCGCCTGGCGTGGCCGGCAGCAGCAAGGTGTCGGCCGAGCTGGCCAGGGCCAGCACGCTGGCGGGGGGCAGCGGCGTCGTCGACGTACCCGTGCCGCTGTAGCTGTGGCCGATGTTCATGCCACCGCCGTCCGTGCCGAACATGGTGCTCGCATACACCTGGTTCAGCTGCGGCACGGTGGGAATCGCCGCCACGCTGCCGAAGTCGACCAGCACCGTGAAGCCGATGCTGCAGCTTTCCTGCGGCTGCAAGTCGCCCTTGCCATTCAACAAGCCAAACACGGTGGCGCCGTTGAAGTCAGGATTGGCAACGCAGGCCGTGGCGCCGGCGGGCCGCGCCGTGACGGCCAGGCTGCCCGGCTTGAGGGTGACGCTGGTCGCCGTGGGGAAGACGGCCTTCAGGTTTTCCGCCACCTGCACCATGGTCGAGGTCGGATAGCCGGCAGGATAGCGGTTGGCCGCCTGCACCGTGTAGCTGATCTCGAACTTGCTGGCATCGACCTGCTGTTGCGCGGACACTGCCTTGATGACATCGACCACTTGCCGCAGCAAGACCACGGGCGTGGGCGTGTCTTCGCCCGTGAAGGCGACGCCGCCCACGGTATCCGAGGCATTGCCGTTGCGGTTGGGATCGACCTTTTCCGCCAGCGCGGCCACGTCGGCGGCCGTGGCCACGGCGCCCGCATGGCTGCCGCCATTGTTGGACGCATCAAACACGAGGCTGCCCACGGGCGGCGTATAGGCCGGATTGGCGGCGATGGCGCCCGCCGTCGGCGCCGGCGGCACGCTGATGGCCCCGCCCCCGTTGGCGACATTGCCGCCCAGCGCGCTGGCAAACACGCTGTTGTTGTACTGCGGCAAAGTCGTCTCCTGCACCGTGATTTCCACGGTGAAAGTGATGACGCTCAGTTCGCCCTCGCCCAGGGCTGCGTCGCCGCTGAGCAAACGCAGGTCGCTGCCGCCGCAACCGCCCGTGAAGCCCGGGTTGACGGCCAGCTGCCTGCTGCCGCCAATGGCGGGCGCAGCAGGTGGCGCGACGATGCGACACGTGACGGGTTCGGGGAAGGCGGCGCGCAGGCTGTCGAGCGCCTGCACATTCGATGCCGTGCCCTTGCCCACATTCTTGACGACCACCGTATAGGGCACAGTGAAGACTTTGGCCGACAGCTGGGCCACCTTGCCCACGCCCAGCGCCACGCCGATGGCCGGATGCGCCACCTCCGTGACAGCCGTGCAGTCAGATGCTTGCGCGCAGCGTGGCAAATCGGCACCGGTGGGCACGATGATATTGCTCAATGTGCCGCTGGCGGCCACTTTCGCGCTCACCGTGACGGCCGCCACGGCATTGGGCGCCAGGCCTGCCGGCACCGTGCAGACCAGTTTATTTGCGGCCAGCGGCGCGCAAGTGGTGGGCGCGGCGGGCGTGACGACGATCTCCGTCAGGCTGGCGGCCAGGTCGTCCGTCAAGGTGATGGCCGCCGTGGTGGCGCCGCTGCCGCTGTTGGTGGCCGTCATCGTCCAGCTGACGGTGTCGCCGATGCTGGCATTGGCCTTGTCCGCCACTTTCTTCACCATCACACTGGGGCTGGTGACGTTGGTGCTGGTCTGGCAATCAGCTGGCACCAGGCACAGCGGCGCATCGGGACCGGACGGCACGACGCGGTTGAGCGCCGTGCCCGCCTGGGTGACGGTGGCCGACACTTCCACGCTGGCTTCGCCGCCATTGCCGATCAGGCCGGCAGGCACACTGCAGGTCAGCACATTGCCGGCCACGGGGGCGCAGGTGGCGCGCACGGGCGTCACTTGCACGTTCGCCAGGCCGGCCGGCAAGGTGTCGGCCAGGGTCATGACGGCGCGCGTGGGACCGCTGCCCGAGTTGGTAGCGCTGATCGTCCACACGACGGTCTCGCCCACGTTGGCGCTGACGCGGTTGGCGATTTTCTTGACGGCCACTTTCGGCCCCGTCAGCACCACGCTCGATTCGCAGCTGTTCGCCTGCGCGCAGGCCGGATTGTCCGGACCGCTCGGCATGACACGGTTCGACAGATTGCCTTCCAGGGTGCCCGTGGCCGTCACGCGCACGCTGCGCGTGCCATTGCCGATAGCCAATTGACCAGCAGCAATGGTGCAGCTTTGCACGCTATTCGCCACCCAGTTCGCCAGCGGCGGGCAAGTCACGCCGGCGTCGGCGTTGACGGCCAGCACCGTCAGGTTCGGCGGCAGGATGTCTGCCAGGGTCACCACGCCCAGGTTGGCCACGCCGCCGCTGTTGACGGCGGTGATGGTCCAGATGATGCTGTCGCCCACGTTGGCATTGCCGACGTTGGCCGTCTTGCTGACACGGATGACGGGGCCCGGCATGGTCACCGTCGCCGTGTTCGGCAAGTCGTACTGCACTTCCGTCGAGCTGGTGGCAATGAGGCTGACGATGGTCGACACGTTGCTGGCCGGCTGGATATACGACAGGCCGAAGCTGTGCAGCTCGTTGGGCGCCAGGCTGGCGGGCAAGCCCGTCACCGTCAGCATGCCGCTGATGGCGTCATAGCTGCCGGCCGCGCCGCTCAGGGTCACGCCCATCAGGCCCTGCGCCAGTTTCAGGCTATACGTCACGTTCTCGGCCGTGCCAGGACCGGCATTGCTGAAGCTGACGATACCGTTGATCTGGTCGCCGGCGCTGGTGCTGCCGGGGAAACCGTTGAGTGTGGTGGTCACGTCGACCAGCAGCTTGATGGCCGTGGTGCTGGTGCTGCAGTCCGCCGCCTGCACGCAGACCGGATTATCCGGGCCGCTTGGCAACACCGTGTTCTGCAGCACGCCGGCCGCGCCGGCCGTGGCGCGCAACACCACTTGCGCCTGTCCGCCCGGCGCCAGGCCGGCCGTCACGCTGCACGTGACGATATTGCCGGCCACGGGCGCGCAGGTCGCCAGTTGCGTGGACAGTACTTGCACGCCGCTGACGCCGGCTGGCAGATTGTCGGTCAGCACGATGGCGGACTTGGTCGCGCCCGTGCCGCCATTGCTGGCAGTAATGGTCCAGGTCAGCACGTCGCCCACGCTGACACTGCTCTTGTCGACGCTCTTGCGCACCGTCACTTGCGGTGCCACCAGGATCGTCGTGGCCTGGCAGGCGCTGGCCGTATCGCAGGCGGGATTGTCGCCACCGCTGGGCAAGACACGATTCGACAAGGTCCCCCCCAGGGTGCCGCGTCCCGTGATGACGACCTTGCGGCTGCCGTTAGCGGCGGCCAATTGACCTGCCGCCACCGTGCATGCCTGCACGCTGCCAGCCGTCCAGCTGGCCACCGGCGGGCAGCTCACGCCTGCGTCGGGCGTCACGCTGAGCACGGCGATGTTGGCCGGCAGCACATCGGCAATGACGACGGCCTGTTGATTCGGCAAGTTGCCCGTGTTCGTCGCCGTGATGCTCCAGGTCAGGATATCGCCCACTGCCGCGTTCGCCTTGTCGACCGTCTTGCTGGCGCGGATCACGGGGCCGGGCAAGTTCGTCGTCGCCGTATTCGGCAAGTCGTTGGCGATTTCCGTCGAACTGGTGCCCACCACGCTGCTGATGCGCGAGCTGTTGCTGGCAGGCTGGGTGTAGAACAGGTTGAAGCTGGCGCTCTGCCCGCTGATCAGGGTGGCCGGCAAGCCGCTCAGCACATACAGGCCCGTGCCGCTGTTGTAGACGCCGCTGATGCCGGGCGCACCGCTGACGGGGCTGACAGAAACGCCGCTCAGGCCCGCTTCCAGCTGCAGGCTGTAAGTCATCGTTTCCGCCACGCCAGGGCCCACGTTGGCAAACGTCACCACGCCACGGATGGCGTCGCCCGCATTGCTGCTGGCGGGGAAGCCGTTCAGGGTGGTCGTCACGTCGACCAGCAGTTTCGATACCACCGTGGTGGTCTGGCAATCGCCGGGGACGGCGCAGACGGGATTGTCCGGGCCGCCCGGCAGCAGCGCGTTGACGAGGCTGCCCGACACGGTCGCCGTCGCGCTCAGTTTCACACTGGCGCTGGCGCCGGCGGCCAGGCCGGCCGGCACGCTGCAAGTCACGACATTGCCTGCCGGCGCAGCACAGGTGACGGGCGCCGTCGGCGTGACCAGCACATTTGCCAGGCCCGCCGGCAAGGTATCGCTCAAGGTGGCGATGGCCGTGCTGGGGCCCGTGCCGGTATTGCGCAAGGTCAAGGTCCACACGAGGGTATCGCCCACGTTGGCCGCCGTCTTGTCGACGCTCTTGCTGGCGCTCAGCAAGGGCGAACTGACGGTGCTGGTGGTGTTGCAGTCGCCCGCCTGCAGGCAGGAAGGATTGTCCGTGCCGCTGGCGCTGACGCCATTGACGAGGCTGCCGGCCACGGCGGCGCGCGCCGTCACTTGCAGCGTGGCATTGCCGCCGGCGGCCAGGCCGGCCGGCACGCTGCACGTGAGGACATTGCCGGCCAGCGGCGCGCAAGTGACGGGCGCGGCGGGCGTGACGACGATATTTGCCAGGCCGGCCGGCAAGGTGTCGGTGATGGTGGCGACAGCCGTGCTGGCCCCCGTGCCGCTGTTGGCCAGCGTGACCGTCCACGTCAGGCTGTCGCCGATATTCAGCGCCAGCCTGTCGACGCTCTTGCTCAGCGCCAGGCTGGGGCTGGTAATGGTGGTCTGCGTCTGGCAGCTGCTGGCCTGGAAGCAGGCTGGATTGTCCGGGCCGCTCGGCATGACCTGGTTGGCCAGGGTGCCGCCCGCGCTGGCCTTGCCAGTCAGCACGATCTGGCGTTGGCCATTGCCTGCCGCCAGCTGGCCGATGGCCACGCTGCAACTCTGGCTGCTGTTGGCCACCCAGCTGGCCAGCGGCGGACAGGTGACGCCGCTGTCGGGCGCGACATTGGTGACGACGATGTTCGCTGGCAGCAAGTCCGTCAGGATCACGGCGCCCTGGTTGGCCAGGCTGCCCGTGTTGCTGGCCGTAATCGTCCAGATGATTTCCTCGCCCACGTTCGCCACGGCCTTGTTGGCCGTCTTGCTGACGCGAATGATGGAACCGGGCATGGTGACGGTCGCCACGTTGGGCTGGTCATTCGGCACTTCGGCCGACGTCGTGGCAATGCGGCTGACCACGGTCGACAGGTTGCTGGCCGGCTGGACGTAGCTGAGCTGGAAGCTGAAGCCCTGCCCCTGTGCCAGGGTGGCCGGCATGCCGCTGAAGGTCACCAGGCCGGAGCCCGCGTTATAGCTGCCCGCCACGCCGTTGACGCTCACGCCGGCCAGGCCTGGCGCCAGTTGCAGGCTGTAGGTGACGCCTTCGGCCGGGCCCGGGCCGATATTGCTGAAATTGACCGTGCCGGCGATCGCGTCGCCCGCATTCGTGCTGCCAGGAAAACCGTTCAGGGTGGTGGTCACGTCGACCAGCAGTTTCACGGCCGTGCTGGTGGTGCTGCAATCGCCGGGCTGCGGGCAGACGGGATTGTCGGGGCCGCTTGGCACGACGGTATTGACGTAGGCGCCGGCCGCATTGGCCACGCCCTTGACGACGATATTCAGCGCGCTGCCCGCTGCCATGCCGGCGGGAATCGAGCACACCAGCTGATTGCCGCCAGGCACCGCACACGTGGCGGGCGACGCGGGCAGCACTTGCCACAGGGTCAGGCTGGCCGGCAAGGTGTCGGTCAGGGTGATGACGCCCGTGGTCGCGCCCGTGCCCGTATTGGCCACGGCGATCGTCCACGTCAGCGCATCGCCGACATTGATATTGCTCTTGTCGACGCTTTTATGCACGGCCACTTGCGGGCTGAGGATGGTGGTGCTGGTCTGGCAGGAAGCGGCCTGGGCGCAGGCGGGATTGTCGGGCCCGCTCGGCAGCACTTTGTTGCCCAGGCTGCCGCCGGCCGTACCCCTGGCGGTAATGACGATGCTGCGGCTGCCATTCACGGCGGCCAGCTGGCCTGCCGCGACGGTACACGCTTGCGCGCTGTTGGCCAGCCAGCTGGCCAGCGGCGGACAGCTCACGCCGGCACCCGGCGCGACGGACAGCACCACCACGTTGGCGGGCAGGATATCGGTCAGCGTCACCGCGCCCAGGTTGGCCAGGCTGCCCGTATTCGTCGCCGTGATGCTCCAGGTGACCGTCTCGCCCACGTTGGCCGTCGCCTTGTCGGCCAGTTTCGTCACGCGGATGATGGGACCGGGCACGGTGGCCACGGCCGTGTTCGGCAAGTGGTTCGGCACTTCCACCGAGGTGGTGGCGATGGAGGACGTCACCATCGACAGGTTGTCGGCCGGCTGCGTGTAGCTGACGTTGAAACTGGTGCTCTGGCCATTCGCCAGGCCCACGGGCAAGCCGCTGAGGGTGACGACGCCCGTGGCGGGATTGTAGCTGCCCGCGGCGCCCGTCAGCACGACGTTGCCCAGGCCCGGCGTCAGCTGCAGGGTGTACGTCACGCCTTCGGCCGGGCCCGGTCCCACGTTGGCGTAGGTGACGGTGCCGGAAATCGTGTCGCCCGCCAGCGTATTCGGCGGGAAATTGTTCAGGGTGGTGGTGACATCGACCAGCAGCTTGACCACCGTGGTGGTGGTACCGCAATCGCCGGGCAGCACGCAGGCGGGATTGTCCGGCCCGGATGGCAGCACGCTGTTGACGGCAAACCCGGCCAGGGTGGCCGTGGCGCTGACGATGACCTTCGCCGAGGCACCGGGGGCCAGGCCGGCCGGCACGCTGCACGTCAGGTTCTGGCCCGCCACGGGCGCGCAGGTAACGGGCGCCTGCGGGCTGACGACGATGTTCGCCAGGCCGGCCGGCAAGGTGTCGGCCAGCGTGACGATGCCCGTGCTGGCACCCGTGCCGCTATTGTTCACCGTCAAGGTCCACGTGAGCGTGTCGCCTACGTTGACGCTGACCTTGTCGACTGTTTTCTTCACCGCCACGTTCGGGCTGGTGACGCTGGTGGTGGTCAGGCAATCGGCCGGCATGGCGCACGCGGGCGTGTCGACGCCGCTCGGCACGAGGCTGTTGGCCACCGTGCCGGGCGCATTCGCCACGGCCTTGATGAGCACCGTTGCCTGCATGCCGCTGGCCAGTCCTGGCGGCACGGTGCACGTCAGCGTGGTGCCGACTGGCACGCCGCAACTGGCGGGCGCCGCGGGCAATATCTGCAGCGCGCCCACATTGGCGGGCAAGCTGTCCGTCAGGGTGATCGGACCGTTCGTCGGGCCGCTGCCGCTGTTGATGGCTTTCAGGGTCCACGTGATGGTGTCGCCGAGATTGACGGTGGTCCTGTCGACGCCTTTCGTCACGGCCACGCTGGGGCTGGTCACCGTGCTGGTGGTGGCGCAGGCGGCGGGCGTGGCGCAGGCCGGATTGTCGGCGCCGGATGGCACGACGCTGTTGTTATACGTGCCCGCTGCGCCAGGCTGGGCCGTAACGGTGAAACCGGCCACGCCGCCGTTCGCGGCCAGGCCGGCCGGCACCGTGCAGGTGAGGATATTACCCACTGGCACGGCGCAGTTGGCGCTGCCGACCAGCGCCACGTTCAGGCCCACCAGGTTGGCCGGCAAGGTATCGGTCAGGGTGATGGGCGCGGTGGTGACGCCATCGCCGCTGTTCGTCGCCGTGATGCTCCAGGTCAGGGTGGCGCCGATGTTGATGCTGGCATGGTCGACGGTCTTCGTCACAGCCACTTTCGGACTGGTGATGGTGCTCGTCGTCTGGCATACGCTGGCCGAGCTGCAAGCCGGGTTGTCAGGACCGCTGGGCATGATGCGGTTCGACAGGCTGCCAGCGGCTGTGGCGTGTGCGGTGATGATGACCGTGCGGCTGCCGTTCAGGGCGGCCAGCTGGCCGGCAGCGACCGTACACGTCTGCGTGCTCGACGCCACCCAGCTGGCCAGCGGCGGGCACGTCACGCCCGGTGCGGCCACCACGCTGGTCACCACCAGGTTCGGCGGCAACAAATCGGCGAGGCTGACGACGCCCTGGTTGGCGACATTGCCCGTATTGCTGGCCGTGATCGTCCATACGATATTCTCACCCAGGTTGGCCGTGGCCTTGTCGGCCGTCTTGGTGACGCGCACGTTCGGTCCCGGCACCGTCACCGTGGCCGTGTTCGGATAATCGTTCGCCACCTCGGTGGAAGTGGTGGCGATGATGCTGGTCAACGAGGAAATATTACTGCCCGGCTGGGTGTACGACAGGTTGAAACTGACGCTCTGTCCTGGCGTCAGGGTCGCGGGCAAGCCCGTGAACGTGATGAGGCCGGTGCCCGCGTTATACGTGCCGCTCACGCCAGTGACCGACACGCCGGCCAGACCTGTAGCCAGTTGCAGGCTGTACGTCACGCCTTCGGCCGCGCCCGGTCCCAGGTTGGCATAGGTCACGACGCCAGCGATGACATCGCCCGCGTTCGAGGTGCCGGGGAAACCGTTCAGTGTCGTGGTCACGTCGACCAGCGGCTTGCTGACCACGGTGGTGGTCTGGCAGGCGACAGGCGTGACGCAGCCGGCGCCGTTGCCTCCCGACGGCAGGACGCTGTTGATGAAATTGCCTGCCGCCGTGGGGCTGGCGCTGATGCTGACCTGGGCGCTGGCGCCCGGCGCCAGGCCGGCAGGTACCGTGCAGGTCAGCGTATTGCCGGCCAGGGGCGCGCAGGTAGCGGGCGCCGTGGGCGTGACGACGATGCTGGCCAGGTTCGCCGGCAGGGTGTCGGCGAGGGTCAGGATGGCCGTGGTGGCGCCCGTGCCGGCATTGTTCGCCATCAAGGTCCATTGCACTGTGTCGCCGATGAAGGCGCTGCTCTTGTCGACGCTTTTTTGCACGCGCACGAGCGGGCTGACGATGCCCAGCGTGTCGCTGTCGACGTTATTCGCGGGAATGGGATCGAGCGTGCTGGCGCCGGCCGTCGTGGTGATCGTCAGGCTGCCGCTGGCGGGCAGATTAAAAGTGGAACTGCAATTGATGCGCGAGCCGGGAATGAAGGGCGTCACGGGTGCGCTGCAGCTGGCCGTGGCGCCGGCTGGCAAGCCGCTCATCACGCAGGTGGGCGCGGCCGCATTGTCGGGGCCGTTATTCGTGCACACGCCCGTCACCGTCACGGGGGCGCCGGCATTGTAGGGACCGGCCGGCACCGTCGTGACGGCTTGCATGTCCGCCTGCAGGCGGCGGTTGCTGATGGTACAGCTGACGGGCGCCTCGGGCATGGTGAAATTGCCCGCGTTGGCCGCGCCGCTGGAAATGACGGCGGCCGTATCCGTGCGCGCGCAGCTGTAGCTGCTCTGGTACTGCGCCAGGTTGGTGGCCGTGCCCGCAGTTTCCGCGAACGTCGCGAGGTTACCCACGCGCACCACGGCGCTCGCCGTGGCGCCGTTGCCGCCCTGCGCGCCAGCCGTGCCGTTGGCATTCATGATGAACAGGCCGCTGTCGCTGGCGGGCGTCAGCGCCTTAAGCACCGTCAAGGTATTCGTCCGGACCGTGGCCGTGGTGGTGCTGCTGTTGTTGCTGAGATCGCTATCCGTTTCATTGGGCGAGACGGTCACATTGGCCGTGTTCACGATGCTGGCCGCGTTGCCCGGCGTGGCCGTGATCGTCACGGTCAGGTAAGCACCCGTGGTGGGGTCGCTGACGGCCGCATTCACGGGCAAATTACCCATGACAATACCGACGCTGTTGCTGCCCGAGCCCGAGGTTTTCGTGCCGCAGGAAGCGCTGCCGCTGGCGGCGCAAGTCCAGCTGATGTTGCTCAAGCTGGCTGGCAGCACATCGCTGAAGGTAGCGCCCGTGCTGAGGGCCGGGCCACGGTTCCACACTTTCACCGTGTAGCTCAAGGGCTTGCCGACAGAGAACTGCGCCGGGCCCACCTTGCCGACGGCAAGGTCGGTCTTGCTATTGGTGCAATTGGCATAGGAACTGGCCAGGCTGGGGTCGCGCAATTGCGCTGCGGGAATAATTTCCGTCACATTGTCAGGACGCGTCCAGCGCATGCGTAAATAATTGATGCCGCCCACGTTATTCCACAGGACGCGGGCCAGATAGCAGCCGCCCGGCGTGGCGCTATTGAAATTGCCGGCCAAATTCTGGAAATCCGTTTCATTATTCGAATATTCGGCCACGCTGCCCACGGCCACGTTGTACACGGTATTGCGATAATTGGTCGAATACTGGGTCGAGAAATCGACTTTCACGTCATCATCATGCGCAACGCTGAATTTGTAATTTCCCGCCTGCGGAAACACGACCAGCGTGTACATCACGCGGCCCATGATCCAGGCCTGGCAGGCTGTCGACGTTTGCTGCGTATCGAGGTTGCATAACTGCGCGGGATTGGCGGGGGTGCCGTTGCTCCAGTTCATCAGCGCCGAGGTGCCCGTGCGCGCCGCGTTGGCGGCAGGATTAGCGGCCAGCGCCGCCAAACTGGCGAGCCGGCCGGTGCTGCCCGCGTTGAAACCATTGTTGTAATTGGGCGCGGGCGGATTGGCCGGCACCCGCTCGACGCCCCGGTAATCTTCCCACAGCACTTGCGCACTGGCGGGCGCAGCGGCGCCCAGCAGCAGGGTAGCGAGCGCCAGCGGCACAACATGACTCTTGGAAAGGTGCGGCAAGCGGGTGCGGCGGGCTAGCGCGGCCAGCATTCCCATGTAGCGCCCGGAGGACGAAAAAGCTGCATGGCGGCCAGAACGGCCTGCCGTTTCCTGTCGTGTTTTGATCATGTTATTCGCTAAGAAATGTACTGCTGCAAGGTGCAGACCAATATAAAAATGACATTTATTTGTCATGATTATATGAACAAGTAACAGTTCAAGCGTACGACAACAGTGGTTTTTTTGTTTTCAATATGGAAATTAAATAATATCGTTGATATTTCGCAACACATTTATCAAATTAATCGGGTATCAAGGCGACATTCTATTTTCTGCAGCATACTGATCAGCTCGGCATAGTCATTAAATTATCATTTATATAATTATGCGAAACTATCAAATGTGTAGTTTGTTTTTCAAAAGAAACTATTAATGCAAATTTTCATTAATTATTTCAATACACATTTTCTTTTCATGGCCGGCAGCCGTACGATTCAGTTCTGCGCCCCCGCCCATACACTCTCAAGCGCCCACGGTTATTACCATTCGCGCTTCCTTCGCGCGTAGCGGCTATCGCGCCGACGCCCGCATCGCTTACTATCTCCCCATTGCGCCATGCGCCACCACCGTTGCCATCCCTTTGCCAGGAGTCCTCATTGATGCCACATGCCCACCGCCGCGCGCTGCAGGCCTGCGCCTGCGCCTTGCTCGCGGCCTGCACCCCGTTCGCCCCGCCGCCCGCCGCCTCGCTGCCAGCCACGCCAGTAGCGGCGCCAGCCATGCAGGCGCCCGCGTGGCAGCGGCCAGGCGGGCAACTGCTGCACATCGCGCCCGAAGCATCCCTGCTGACCATCACCGTGCGCCGCGGCGGCGCGCTGGCGCGGCTGGGACATGACCACGTGATCGCCAGCCGCACCTTGCATGGCGTGGTGGCGCCTGCACTGGGGCGCGCGCAATTCCAGTTCCGATTGGATGAGATGAGTGTGGATGAAGCAAGCCTTCGGCAGGCGGCCGGCTTGACGACGACGCCATCGGCCGACGCCATCGCCGGCACGCGCCACAACATGCTGGTGCGCGTGCTGGACGCAGAGCGTTATCCGTGGGTGAGCATCGACGCCCGCCGCGCGGGCAAGCAGGACATGTTCGAGGCCGACATCACCCTGCATGGCGTGACGCGCACGCTGCAGCTGCCGGTGCGCATCGAACAAGCGGCCGATGGACGCCGCCTGCAGGCCAGCGGCAGCCTGCTGCTGAAACAGAGCGACTTCGGCATCGTGCCCTTTGCCGTGCTGGGCGGCGCCATGGCCGTGCAGGACCAGATGGAGCTGGCCTTCCGCATTACCGTCCGGCGAGACCTCAGCGGGCCAGGATCAGGCGCAAGCCCAGGCCGATGAAGATGGTGCCGGCCACGCGGTCCAGCCACAGGCCGGCGCGCGGGCGGCGGTTGAGCCACAAGCCGACGGCGCCGGAGAAATAGCCGAGCAGGCCGAACAGCACGCACGCCTGCGCCGTAAACACCAGGCCCAGCTGCGCCGTCTGCCAGCTGGCATTGCCCTGGCCCGCGACGATGAACTGCGGCAGGAACGAGAGAAAAAACAGCACGACTTTCGGATTGATACTGTTGGCAAACAAACCCTTGCCGAACAGGCGCAGCAGCGATTCGTCGGGCAGGGCCGCCGCGCCATCCACTCTGGCGCCGCCACGGCTGCGCAAGGCGCCGATGCCCAGCCACACCAGGTACAGGCCGCCAGCCACTTTCAGCATGGTAAACGCCATGGGCGAGGCGGCCAGCAGGGCCGACACGCCGATGGTCGCCAGCACGGTGTGCGTGAGGCAGCCAAGAGCGCAGCCCAGGCCGAACGCCATGCCCTGGCGGCGCCCGCGCGACATGCCCACGCCCAGCACCATCAGGTTGTCGGGGCCGGGACTGGCGGTGATCAAAACGGCGGCGGCCAGGAAGGCCAGGAACTGGTCGGGACTGAGCATGAACATCTCGCGGGCAAAGGCGCCATGATACCGGAGCGCGCGCCATGCCGGCAGGGCAGGAAATTGCCCGTGTGCCACCGAGAGTCGATTAAAATGAGTACTCCACAGCAAACGGCGCCGCCGCCAGTTCCCGCGCGACCATCACCAAGCCCATCGATGCCAGCCCATCCGCCCCCTTCCCGCCACCGCGCTTCCAGCTCCCGCGTCCGCGCCTGGCTATGCGGCTGGCCGCATGTGTTCGGCCTGCTGTTTAGCCTGCTGGGCTTGGCGGGCGCGGCGCAGGCGGCGCCCTTGCCTTTGAACCAGCAAGGCATCGGACACCTGGGCAACGGCGGGCAACTATTTCTCGCCGACAATGAAGCCGCGCCTGCCGATGCGGCCGCCCTGCCCGCCTGGCTGGCGCGCCAGCGTCTGGCCGGCCGGGTCGACCTGTTCGGTGGCGCCTACTGGCTGCATGCGCAGGTGCGCAACGACAGCGCTGAAACCGCCTGGGTCATTGACCCGAACGACACCCTGATCGACCTGGTGGACGTGCACGTGTATGGCCCCGGGCCGCACGCGGCGCCGCAGACCTTGCTGACGGGCTACCAGCGCCCGCACGAGTATTTGTTGCACTACGGCGGGAACGTGCAGCTGGCGCCGGGCGCCACGTATGACATCCTGATCCGCTTTTCCAGCCCGTACTACGCGCGTGCGCCCATGTTCGGCGTGAAGACGCAGCGGGACTACCGCAAGCTGGTGGGCAAGGAAAACTTCCTGATGGTGGCGTCGATCGGCGCCCTGCTGGCGCTGGGCCTGTTCAATTTCTTCATCTTTTCCATCACCCTGGAAAAGGCCTCGGCCTATTACGCGCTGTACGTGCTGACCTATGGCCTGGCCTGGGCCATGACCTTCCACGTCTTTGCCGACCTGTTCGACTGGCACCAGTTGCAGCTCCATTACGTGCCGTTTTTCCTGCTGCCCGTCTTCAGCACCCTGTTCTACATGCATTTCCTGCGCCTGCGTGACTACTCGCCCCGTCTGCAGCGCATCAGCCAGGTCAACCTGGTGCTGCCCTTGCTGCTGCTACCCAGCTGCTTCTTCGCCCTGTCGTATGCACACACCCTGGCCACCATCGTCATCAGCATCTGGATGCTGCTGGCGCTCATCTGCGGCATCGTCGTCTGGTGCCGCGGCTACCAGCCGGCGCGCTTCTTCGTGCTGGCCTTCGTCGCCCTGATGCTGCCCGGCTTTCTGATCCTGCCGGCCAACCTGGGCCTGATGCCGGCCATGGTGGCCAACGCCCAGCTGGTGACACTGCTGGGCGGCACGCTCGACGGCTTGCTGCTGGCGTTTGCCCTGGCCGACCAGATCCGCCTGCTGCGCAACAACCTGGAACAGCGCGTGCAGGAACGCACCCTGGCGCTCACCCTCAGCAACGACGCCCTGCTGAAGGCCAAGGAACACGCGGAAGTGGTCAGCCGCCACCGCATCGATTTTCTGTCCGCCATGAGCCACGACATCCGCACGCCGCTGGCCGGCGTGATCGGCATGCTGAAATTCGCCCTGCGCGACCAGTCCGTCAAAGGCCGCACGCAGGAATACCTGCGCATCGGCCTGCACAATGGCGTCTCGCTCCTGACCATCCTCAATGACATCCTCGATTTCTCGAAGATCGACGCAGGCAAGCTGACCCTGGAAACCGTGGACTTCGACCTGCTGGCGCTGATCGGCGACGCGGCCGGCATCGTGCAGGGCCAGGCCGACGCCAAGAGCCTGCTGCTGCGCCGCGAAATGGCGCTGGACCTGCCGCGCTACGTGCGCGCCGATCCCACGCGCCTGCGGCAAATCCTCATCAACCTGCTGGGGAATGCGCTGAAATTCACGGCCAATGGCGAAGTGCTGCTGGAAGTGCGGCGCGCCCGCACGCCGCCGCGCCACGATGGCCGCAGCGCCATCGAATTCATCATCAGCGATACGGGTCCCGGCATCGACGCAGACACCTTGCCGCGCCTGTTCCAGAAATTCGAGCAAGCCGACCACTCCACCACGCGCCGCTACGGCGGCACGGGCCTGGGCCTGGCCATCTGCAAGGAACTGGTCGAGCTGATGGGTGGCACGATCGGCGTGGAAAGCCGGGTCGGCATCGGTTCGCGCTTCCATTTCACCTTGCCGCTGCAAGACGGCAGCGCGCCGGCGGCCGATGCGCGCCGGCCCGCACGCCACGCGCGCCACGCCTGCCGCCTGCGCATCCTGTGCGCCGAAGACGTGCGCACCAACCAGATCATCATCGGCACCCTGCTCGAAAGCATGGGACATGCCGTGACCATCGTGGAAAACGGCGAGCAGGCGCTGCGCGCGCTGGGCACGGCCGCCTACGATTGCGTGCTGATGGATGGCCGCATGCCGCTGATGGATGGCGAACAGGCCGCGCGCCTGATCCGCGACGGCGGCAACGCGCAATTCCCCATTCCCGACGCGCACATCCCCATCCTCGCGCTGACGGCCAACGCCAGCGAACATGACCGGCAACGCTACCTGGCTTGCGGCATGGACGACTTCCTCAGCAAGCCCGTCGACGAAGAGCTGCTGTTCGAGAAAATCGACGCCATCATCGACTTGCTGCTGGCGCGCGGCCACGCGCTGCCGCCTGCCGCGCCCACCGAAGACGATACCCTGGCGCGCCAGTTCGGCCTGGATGACGCCGCCGACGCGCCGCCCGCGCCGGCCGATCCCATGACAGTGCCCGTGCACATTTTGCCGCTGGCCGGCCTGTCGCCGCAGCACTTGCAGCGCATCGCGCAAGCGTTCCTGACGGAAGCGCCGCGGCGCCTGGACCTGGCCTGCCACGCCGTGCGCGACGGCAACGCCAGCGCGGCAGCCGCCGCCTTCCACGCCTTGAAGGGCAGCGCCGGCTACCTGAGCCGCCCCACCCTGCACGGCCTGTGCCACCAGATGGAAACCCTGGCCTCGAACGGCCAGCTGGACAATGTGGAGCAGTTCCTGCCGCAGCTGCAGGCGGCGCTGGATGCGGCGCGGCGGGACCTGGAAACTCAGCCCGCCGGCTGAACCAGCCAGCCATCTGCCTGCAGCCAGGCGGGCCAACGGGCGAACAGGACGCGGTGAACCGCCATCAGACCTGAAAATCCGTCTCGCCCTGGATCACGGCCGGATAACCGGTCATGGCGCGCGCGGTCTGCATGCCGGCCATCACGGCCGCCTCCACGCAGCCCGCGTTGAGGCCCGTCCTGATCCAGTCGCCCGTGAGGAACAGGTTGCTGAACCCTGACTGGTCGGTGGCCAGCCGGTACTGCGTGCTGCCCACCACCGACATCACGTAGCGCTCGGACGGGTCGACGTTGGCGCGCCAGTACTGGCTGTCGAAGCGCGCCGGTCCCGCACTCTCCTTCGCATCGACCAGCCATTGCCACGGAAACGCGCCCGGTGCGCCCGCTTCCGGCCACAGCGCGCCGATCTCGCGCTCCAGCTGGTGCAGCGCGCCCTGCTTCGCCCTGGCCGCGCAGCGGGCGGGAAAGTCCGTGTCGGTGACGGGCGGATAGCTGTCGACGGGGAAGGCGCTGCAAAAATACGAGACGTTTTTCGGTTCCTGCCCCGCCGGCCAGTCTTCATGCGCCAACAACTGATCCATCGGCGCCCACGTGTCGTACGGTTCCGTGAAGGCCGACAGCACCGGTTGCTGGCCTTTCGGCTGCGTGGTCCAGCCCATCTGCGCCAGGTTCTTGTTGAGCCACACCTGGTACGCCTGCGTGGCCACGGTTTGCACCTTCTCGGACGCCAGCCGCAGGGCCGGACTTTGCGCCAGCAGTTGCGGGCACAGGGCGGGCAGCGAGCCGATGGAAATACCGAACACCACCTTGTCGAAATCGACGCCCTTCTTCAGTACCGTGGCGGGCAGCGCGCGGCCGAACGCCTGCTGGTACTGCTGCGGCCAGCCGCTCCAGTACGATTCCAGGTTGACTTCCTGCGCTTGCAGCAGCGCCGCCTGGGCCGGTTCGATCTGCGCGTAGTCGGGCGCGCTGGGCCAGCAAGCCAGTCCCTTGACGTCCACCAGCGGCGCATAGCCGGCGGCAGGGTCCTTCAATTGCACCTGCTGCGTGATGCGGATGCTGTCGATGTCGCCCGCGCCCGGCACCAGCTCTTCCACGCGCTGGAAGAATTTGAATTCCACGCCCCTTTTTTTCAGCACTTCGTACAGCGGCGTGAAAATCGTGTCGCCCATGCCGGCCTGCATCTTGAACATGATGCCGCCCTTGTAGGCCAGACCGATGCGTGCCATCGCCCGCAAGAGCGTCCCCGCCTCGATGTTCGGTTTCGAAAAATCGCCGCCCTCGTAGGCGAATACCAGATCATAGAAGCCGCGCACGGGCGCCGAATTGACGCTGAACTGCTCGTCGCCGCCATGTTTTTTCAGCCAGGCGCGGAAGTCGATGTCGTTGATGACGTCGAAGCCGTTCTTGAACACGCCATCTTCGAACATGCCCTTCATGACCGTGATGCCCAGGTCCAGGCAGGTGAACAGGCGGCGCAATTCATCGTCGCCGTCGATCAGGGCGCGGTAGCGCAAGCGCAGCCACGCGCGGATGCCGTTCAGGGTGCTGGCCAGCAGTTGGTGGCGCGCCTGGTCGTGGCGCGCGGAGTCCGGCGCCAGGTCGGCCACCAGCGCCGCCAGCGCGCCCACGGACAGGCCCACGTCGAGGCCCAGCTCATCGGCCTGCCCCACCACTTCATCGGCCAGGCGGCGCAGCCAGCCCGGCCACACGCCCTCGCCTTCGTCCTCACCTTGTGGCGCGCTGGCGCGGACGATGCGCGCGTCAGCATCGGCCACTTGCCGGATCTGGCGGATCCACTGCTCGATCCAGCCCACCATGGCGATGGCCATCTGCCACAGGGTGATGTCTTCGCCACCCTCGCCCGGCTCGCCCGGCAGGGTGGGAAAGACGATGGACCAGTTGCGCCATTGTCCCTTGACGTCTTCCGACAAGGCCACGTAATCGTGCTGCTTGAAGGCGTCACGCCAGGTGGCTAGCGGCGCGCCGGGTGGACGCTCCAGGCTGGCGTAGGCTTCCTTGATCATCCTGAAGGCATTCGCGTAGAAACCGAACCAGATATGCAGGCCGTGTTCCTCAATGCGCTGGCCCGCCTGCGCATTGCGTCCGCTGGCGCCCTTGCCGCCGAGGCGCCAGCCCAGCTGGTAGACGGTGATGGCATGCCGGTTTTGCCAGCCCGGCTGGTTCGTCAGATAATACGCCGTGGTCATGGCCGCCACGCCGCCGCCCAGGATGGCGATCTTTTCCGGCGCGATGCGGGAATTGTCGACCAGCTCCTCCCCCGGCATGGCCGTAAAGTCAAAGTTCACATTGAACGGCAGGATCGCCGCCTGCGGCCCCAGCTGCAAGCCCAGGGTCTGCTCCAGCGGGAAGCTGTCGAAGGCGTGCAAGGTGCATTCGTATTCATAGCCGAGCAGGCGCGCGCTGTGCAGCCGGTTGATCTCGGCCGGCGCAGCCACCAGGGCCTGGTACACGGCCTTCACGCCCGCGCTGTCGGGGAATTGCTTGAGGAAGATCTGGTCGATGCGGGGGTTGCGCAGCAGGGACAGGATGTCGGCCCAGCCGGATTGGTCCATGTCGAAGAAATCCGGGATGGAGAGGAAAATCTTGAACGCCTGCTCGATGAGTTCCAGGAAACTGTTGACGGGTTTGTGCTGCCCCGTCTGCACGGTGGCGTTCACTTCCAGCAACGGGTGCAGGGCCAGTTTCGTTTCTGGCGAAAAATGCTGGAAGCCTTTGGCGGCCACGGAGCAGCGCAGCGGCTCGCTGCCGGCGGCGGGGATCTCGTAGTCGCACAGGTATTTCGGATAGCCGAACAGCTCGCGCCCGTTGATCAGGGCCATCGCGTCGTCGACGAAGATATGGCATGGGTACCAATAGATATGCGCAAGCTTGCCCTGTGCATCCATCTCGCCGACCATGATCCAGGTGACGATGTCGACTTCCGTGATCCAGCCCTTGGCCTGGTCGACGGGGTTGGCGGAATCCGCATGGTTGACGCGGGTAAATGTCAGCATCACATACGGCGACAGGGCTTTCAGGGTCATCTTGCTGCCCGCCACCTGGTTCAGGGTGGTATTCACTGTCGCTTGCAGTTTCGCCAGGTCGCCCCGGACGAAATAGCCGTACATTTCCGACTGTTTCAATTGCAGCGGCGCGTGCATCAGCACCGAACCGCCCTGATAGATATACGAAGGTCTTGCCGAAGGTGTCGCCGTCATTGCCCTGTCCCCTTTAAATTTCATTCAAACAAGATTTCTACAGTGTATTTGAGAAATATCAATAAATGATATGAAATAAATTAAAGGATTTGCCAAGATGCATAGGCTCGGCAGCATGGAGGGGGTGGCGCGCAGGAGGCAGGTAGGCGCGCGCCATCGGGTGTAGGATGGATCATCCGTGCAAAGCAGGCGAACTGATCCAGAAATGATTACTACCGACTACGTATCGACCTATTCCGGCAACCGTTTTTATCCCTTGCGCCCGCATATCGACAAGGTCGCCATCGAAGACATCGCCCACGGCCTCGCTTACCAGTGCCGCTTCAATGGACAGACGCAAGTGTTTTACTCGGTCGCCCAGCACAGCCTGATCGTCGCCGAACTGGTGCCACCCCATTTGCGCCTGGCCGCCCTGCTGCACGACGCAGCCGAGGCCTACCTGGGCGACATGGTGAAACCCTTGAAAGTGCTGCTGCCGGAATTTGCCGTGCTGGAAGACAAGGTCAGCGCCCTCATCGCCGCCACGTATGGCCTGGACTATTCCGATTACGCGCCCATCAAGCGGGCCGACCTGATCGCGCTGGCCACGGAAAAGCGCGACCTGATGCCGCACTCGGCCGAACGCTGGGCTTACCTTGACGGCATCGCCCCCTTGCCCGGTATAATCGAGGCCATGGGCCCGGCCGAAGCCAAGCAGCGCTTCCTGCATGCCTTTGCCCAGTTGGGCGGGCTTGGGCTGTCGGCATGAACGCCGCTACCGCACGAACGGATGCTAAGCCCCGGTTTTTGCACGGCTTTTCCAGATATCCACAGCAACTGTGGATAAAGTTGTTGATAAGCCCCTCTTGACAAGCCGCAACGCCAGTACTGATGCGGGTTTCAATAATTTGCTGATTTCACAGGCAATTTTTTACCCCAATGAAATCAATGACTTGCAATCATGCATTTGCGCTTGAGCAAACTTACTCCACCTCCATGAAAATATATTTTTGCTGTGCATAAGCCGATGGGGCACCAGGCCGTCTTGCTTGAACAGCATTGTTTTGACAAACCACGCAGACTGGCATAGTGTGGAGTAGCGAGTACGATCAACGGTGGATAAACGCATGAATATGGATAGCGATAGCACCGCCAAGGGGGCGGATGAACCCGACTGGCTGGTCGACGAACCGCTGGGACGGGAAGAGGTGGCGGCAGAGCCTGCCACCGCAGCGCCTTGGCGCGTGCTGATCGTCGATGACGATGTCGACGTGCACGTGGTAACCAAGTTCGCCCTCAGCCAGGCCAGCTTCCAGGGACGCAGGCTGAGCTTTTTGCACGCGTATTCGGGCGCCGAGGCGCTGGCCTTGTTGCGCAGCACTCCCGATATCGCCGTGGTGCTGCTCGATGTCATCATGGAAACCCAGGATGCCGGCCTGCAAGTGGCGCGCCAGGTACGCGAAGACCTGCACAATAGTGCCGTGCGCATCATCCTGCGCACGGGCCAGCCCGGCCAGGCGCTGGAACACCGCATCATCATCGACTACGACATCAACGATTTCTGGTGCAAGACGGACCTCACCACGCGCAAGTTGTTTACCACCGTGATCGCCTCGCTGCGCACCTATGCGACCTTGCGCGAGGCGCAGCAACAGGTCACCGAACTGGCTGCCGCCCTGGCCCAGTGCGGCGACACGCCAGCGGCGCCGGCCGGCGGCACACCCTGACCTCCGGCTGCTACTTTCAGTCATAAAAACAAGAGCACTGGATAGGCATACAGGCTTGTGGAATCCCCCATTTTGGCCCATCTTGCCCGCCGATTGCCTGTGGCTGGCGGCTCCCATTTCCTAAGTGGCGGATTGTTAAGCGCTTTTTCAGATATCCACACGGACTGTGGATATCTTTGTGGATAAGGGCCTATTGACAGGCCTCAAAGCCACAGCCCGTGCGGCTTTCAATAAACTGCTCAATCAAACAGCAAAAATAAAATCCATTAAAATCAAGTACTTATAAAATCACACATAATCACAAGAAAATTATTTCGTCAATTTCGTTACCCCATCATTTGTGCATAACTGAGCCGTAATGATCAATCCGACAACACCGGATCGCGGCCGCCGGCAACACAGTTGCCGTGGGAATACTCAATGCATAATCTGGCGGCGCTGCTCCGGATGCAGCAGCACGCGCTCAATCAGTTCAGGGGCGACATTGTATGACTTCAGGTATTCCAGCGCGCACAAGGTGCTGAAGGCGGCCTGCACGGCGATGCCAAGATTGACGATATCGCACATCTTCTGATCGACCCGGGCATGCAGCACCACGGTGTTGACGGGCATATGCAGCGTTTCTGTGGAATGAGGCATGATGAACAACTCCTGCGAAGGGGGACGGAGGGAGAGACGGCGTAGCGGTGCGAACCGCGACAGCGCGGACAGGGACAGCGGTCATGTTGCCGCTAAAAGTATTGCCGATAAACTCACGATGTCAATGGCAGGGAAACATGAGCCACGGTTTTTTTCTTGCAGGCACAAGCGCAGCCGAAAGCGATGGACAAGCGCGAGCGGCCACGGCGATAATCAGCCATGTCTTCCCCTTCCGCCCTTCCACCCGACCGTCCCCGCCCGCAGCCCGCCTCGCTTGCCGACCTGTTTTTCTCGTTCACCTGGCTGGCCCTGCAGGGATTCGGCGGCGTGTTGGCCGTGATCCAGCGCGAGATGGTCGAGCGCAAGCGCTGGCTGACGCAGGAGGAATTCCTGGAAGACTGGGCCGTGGCGCAAATCATGCCCGGGCCGAATGTCGTCAACCTGTCGCTGATGGTGGGCGGACGCTATTTCGGCTTGCGAGGCGCGCTGACGGCGCTGGCCGGCATGCTGGCCGTGCCCCTCGTCATCGTGCTCGTGCTGGGCTTGCTGTACACGCGCTTTGGCGATAACCCGCAGATGGCGGGCGCCCTGCGCGGCATGGCGGCCGTGTCGGCCGGCATGATCGCCGCCACGGGCGTGAAACTGGCGACCGCGCTGGCCAGGCATCCGCTGCCCTTGTGGCTGACCTTGCCCATCACCGTGCTGGGCGTGCTGATGGTGGCGGTCTTGCGCTGGCCCCTGCTGTACATCCTGCTGGGCCTGGGCGGCATCGGCTGCCTGCTCACGTACCGAAAGCTGTCCGCATGAATCCGCCCTTGCAACTGGTGTTGAGCGCGGGCGACTGGCTGAACCTGTTCGGCCACTACCTGATGCTGTCGCTGATGTCGATTGGCGGCGCCATTTCCACCACCTCCGAAATGCACCGTTTCCTCGTCGAGCAGCATGGCTGGCTGACGCAGGCGCAATTCAATGAGTCGATTGCCATCGCGCAAGCCGCGCCCGGCCCGAACGTGCTGTTCGTCGCCCTGATGGGCTGGAACGTGGGCATGAATGCGGGCAGCTACACGGCCGCCTGGCTAGGCGTGCTGGTGACCATGGTGGGCATCATGCTGCCCAGCACCACCCTCACCTACGTGGCGGCCCAGTGGGGCTACCGCAACCGCGACCTGCGCCCCGTGCGTGCCTTCAAGCAGGGCATGGCGCCCATCGTCGTCGCCCTCCTGATTTCCACGGGCATGATACTGGGCGGCGCCAACCATGACCTCCGCACGGACTGGGCCCTGTGGAGCCTGTCCATCGTGGCTGGCCTCATCATCTGGCGCACGAAAATCCATTTGTTGTGGCTGCTGGCGGCCGGCGCCGTGCTGGGATGGCTGCAACTGGTGTAATGCTACACGGCCAAATGGCGCTTCACCTCCTCGCCATCCATCTGCGCCGCCGGTCCGCTGGCCACCACCTGCCCCCGCGACAGCACGATGAAGTCGTCGGCCAGTGCGCGGGCAAAATCAAAATACTGTTCGCACAGCACGATGGCCATGTCGCCGCGCTGCTTCAGCAAGGAAATGACCCTGCCGATATCCTTGATGACGGAGGGCTGGATGCCTTCGGTCGGTTCGTCGAAGATGATCAGCTGCGGCTCGGCCAGCAGGGCGCGCGCGATGGCCAGCTGCTGCTGTTGCCCACCGGACAAATCGCCGCCGCGCCGCTGCAGCATCTCTTTTAACACCGGAAACAGCTCATACACGTGGGGATCGATGCGCGACGCTTGCCTGCCCCGTTTGACCGCCATGCCCATCAGCAAGTTTTCCTCGACCGTCAGGCGCGCAAAGATGTCGCGGCCCTGCGGCACATAGGCGATGCCCAGCTGTGCCCGCGCATGCGGCGCCAGCCGGGTGATGTCGCGGCCCTGGAACACCACCTTGCCCTGCGCCACGGGCAGCACGCCCATCAGGCATTTCAGCAGGGTCGTCTTGCCCACGCCATTCCTGCCCAGCAAGGCCAGACACTCGCCCTTGCGCGCCGACAAGTTGATGCCGCGCAAGGTGTGCGAGGAGCCATAGTATTGATTCAATTGTTCGACTTCCAGCATGGTCTGTGATCTCCCCTATTACCTTCCCAGATAGACTTCGATGACGCGCTCGTCCGCCTGCACCTCTTCCATGCGGCCCTGCGCCAGCACGGACCCTTCATGCAGCACGGTGACGATGCCTTGCTGGGCAATGTCCGTGACGAAACCCATGTCATGCTCGACCACCATGATCGAATGCTTGCCGCGCAATTCATTGAGCAACTCCGCCGTGCGCGCCGTTTCCGCATCCGACATCCCGGCCACCGGTTCGTCCAGCAAAATCAGCTGCGGCTCCTGCATCAGCAGCATGCCGATTTCCAGCCACTGCTTTTGCCCGTGCGACAGCAAGCCGGCCGGCCGCGCCTCGTGGCCGTTGAGGCGGATCAAACGCAAGATCGCTTCGATCCTGCCTGCCTGCTCCGAGCTCAAACGGGCAAACAGGGTGGGCGCCACGCGCTTGTCCATCTTCATGGCCAGCTCCAGGTTGTCGAACACCGTGTGCTGCTCGAACACGGTGGGGCGCTGGAACTTGCGGCCGATGCCCGCATGGGCAATTTGCGCTTCCGTCATCGTCGCCAGATTCATGGTCTGGCCAAACCAGGCCGTGCCGGACGTGGGCCGCGTCTTGCCCGTGATCACATCCATCATCGTCGTCTTGCCTGCCCCGTTAGGGCCAATGATGCAGCGCAATTCGCCCACGGAAATATCGAGGCTCAGCTTGTTAATCGCCTTGAAGCCATCGAACGACACGCTGATATCTTCCAGATACAGAATAGCGCCATGCGTCGTATCGACGCCCTCGCCTTTCACGCGCGAATAGGTGGCGCCCGCTTCCGCGCTGGCCATGCCGGGCAACATGCGGATACTCATGCGGCCTCCTCTGCCACGGCGGCCACCTTTTTACGTTTGAGCTTGCTCAATACACCGAGCATGCCTTGCTGCATGAACAGGGTGACGCCGATGAACAGCAAGCCCAGCGCGAACAGCCACAGTTCCGGCAAGGCGGCCGTAAACCAGCTCTTCAAACCATTGACGGTGAAGGCGCCCAGGATGGGGCCGATCAGGGTGCCACGCCCGCCCACGGCCACCCATACGACCATCTCGATGGAGTTGGCCGGCGACATTTCGGACGGGTTGATGATGCCCACCTGCGGCACGTACAGGGCGCCGGCGATGCCGCACAGCACGGCCGACAAGGTCCACACGAACAGCTTGAACCACAGCGGGTTGTAGCCGAGGAACATCAGCCGCGCCTCGCTGTCGCGCACGCCCTGCAGCACGCGCCCCAGTTTCGAGCGGACAATGGCGCGCGCGCCGATCAAGGCCGCCAGCAGGAAAGCCAAAGTCAGCAGAAACAGCACGGCCCGCGTGGCGGGCGCCGTGATGCTATGGCCCAATATCGTCTTGAAATCCGTGAAACCGTTGTTGCCGCCAAAGCCGGTGTCATTGCGGAAGAACAAGAGCATGAAGGCATACGTCATCGCCTGCGTGATGATGGAAAAATACACGCCCTTGATGCGTGAGCGAAAGGCAAAGTAACCGAAGACAAAAGCCAGCACGCCTGGCACCAGCACGACGAGGGCCATGCAGTACCAGAAATGTTCCGTAAATGCCCAGTACCACGGGTAGGTTTTCCAGTCGAGAAAGACCATGAAGTCGGGCAAGCTGCTGTGGTACTGGCCCTGCTCGCCGATGGCGCGCATCAGATACATGCCGTGCGCATACGCGCCCAGGGCAAAGAACACGCCGTGGCCCAGGGACAGGATGCCCGTGTAGCCCCAGACGAGATCCAGCGCCAGCGCGGCCAGCGCGTAGCACATGAACTTGCCCACCAGCGCCACCGTGTAGGCGGACACGTGCAAGGCATGCCCTTCGGCAAACGCCAGGTTGAAAATCGGCAACAGCGCCGCCAGCACCGTGCATGCGGCAATCGCCAGCCAGACGGGCCGCGTGAACAGGCCCTGCTTGTTTTGACAGGAGATAGTCATTCGACGCTGCGTCCCTTCATGGCAAACAGGCCCTGCGGCCGGCGCTGGATAAAAATGATGATAAATACCAGAATGGCGATCTTCGCCAGCACGGCGCCCGCCACCGGTTCGAGAAATTTGTTCACTTCACCTAAGCCCAGCGCGGCGATCACGGTGCCGGCCAGCTGGCCCACGCCACCGAGCACCACCACCATGAAGGAGTCGACGATGTAGCTTTGGCCCAGGTCCGGCCCCACATTGCCCAGCTGCGACAGGGCCACGCCGCCCAGGCCCGCGATGCCGGACCCGAGGCCGAAGGTCAGCATGTCGACCTTGCCCGTGGCCACGCCCACGCAATCGGCCATGCGGCGGTTTTGCGTGACGGCGCGCACGAACAGGCCCAGGCGCGTCTTGTTCAAAATCAACCACACGGCCACGACGACGACGACGGCGAAGACGATGATGGCCAGCCGGTTGTACGGCAGCACGAGGCCGCCCAGCACGGTGACGCCGCCCGACATCCAGGCCGGATTGGCCACTTCCACGTTTTGCGCGCCAAAGATGGTGCGGACAAGCTGCATGAGGATCAGGCTGATGCCCCAGGTGGCCAGCAGGGTTTCCAGCGGACGGCCATACAGCCAGCGGATCACCGTGCGCTCGAGCGCCACGCCCACCAGCCCCGCGACGAGAAAGGCGGCAGGCAAGGCGGCCAGCAGGTAGGCATCCTGCAGTCCTGGCAGGTAGGCGCGGAAAAACAGCTGGCACAGATAGGTCGTGTAAGCGCCTATCATCAGCAATTCGCCATGCGCCATGTTGATGATGCCCATCAAGCCGAACGTGATGGCCAGCCCCAGCGCGGCCAGCAGCAGCACGCTGCCCAGCGAGATGCCGTAGAACACATTGCCGGCAAATTCCATGCGCGCCACTCTGCCCTTGATCTGGCGCATGGTGTCGATGGCGGCCAGTTGCACGGCTTCGTCCGGCTCACCGGCGCGGCCATCCGTACCCTTGTCCAGCATGGCTTGCAGCACGGGCAGCAAGCGCGCATCGCTGCTGCCCGCCAGCGCCTGCACGGCGGCCTTGCGCGTGGCCGCGTCCGGCGCATGCAGGTTGGCGCTGGCGATCAGCACCTGCAATAGTTGTTTAATGTCAGCATCGCTTTCCCGCGCCAGCGCGGTGCGGATCAGGGGCAGCTGCACCGGGTCGACGGCGCGCTGCAGCGCCTGCGCGGCGGCCAGGCGTGTGGCCCGCTCGGGCGCCAGCAGTTGCAGCCCCGACAAGGCGCCCGCCACAGCCGCGCGCAAGCGGTTGTTGACCATCACGCCATCGATGCCATCGGGCAGCGGCACGCTCTGACCGAGCGCCGGGTCATATGCCTGCTCGCCATCGACGATATACACCGTGCCATCGGGCGCGGCATACAAGGCGTCATCCTGCAAGGCTTGCAGCACGCGGGCGGCATCGGGCGTGGCCAGGGCGGCGATCTGGGCGACGGCAGCGATCCTGGTGTCGGGATCGTCGCCGGATAGCGGTTTCAGCAGGTCGGGAGGGATGGCAGCCTGCGCAGACAGCGGCAACAGGCAAAGTAATAGCAAAATACGACGTAGCAGACGCATGCGGAAAGACCTCTCATCGTTACTTCAGCCCAAGCGAAAATCTGGGGTCAGACGGGGACGCCAAGTTCCGTCGGGGGAATTCGTCCCAATGGGACGAATTCCGATCGCGAAGCGACGGACCCCGGCCTTTCTGCCGCTAACTCATAACTTCTGCTTGCCCTCATTGCCCTTGATAAACGGGCTCCAAGGCTGGGCGCGTATTGCGTCCTTGGTTTTCCACACGACATTGAATTGCCCATCAGCCTTGATCTCGCCGATCATCACGGGCTTGTGCAAGTGGTGGTTGGTCGGGTCCATGGTCAGGGTGAAGCCCGATGGCGCCTTGAAGCTCTGGCCCGCCATGGCGGCGATCACCTTGTCCGTGTCCGTCGATTTTGCCTTCTCCACGGCTTGCGCCCACATGTGGATGCCGACATAGGTCGCTTCCATCGGGTCGTTCGTCACCACCGAACCCGCATTCGGCAACTTTTGCGCCACGGCATACGCTTTCCACTGCCTGATGAAGGCCGCGTTGACGGGATTCTTGACGGACTCAAAATAATTCCAGGCCGCCAGGTGGCCCAGCAAGGGCTTGGTATCGATGCCGCGCAACTCTTCCTCGCCCACGGAAAACGCAACGACGGGCACGTCCGTGGCTTTCAGACCCGCATTGCCCAGTTCCTTGTAGAACGGCACGTTCGAGTCGCCATTGATGGTGGAAATGACGGCTGTCTTGCCGCCCGTGGAAAACTTCTTGATGTTGGCGACGATGGTTTGATAGTCGGCGTGGCCGAACGGCGTGTAGACCTCGCTGATATCGCTATCCTTGACCCCTTTGCTTTTCAGGAAGGCGCGCAATATCTTGTTGGTGGTGCGCGGATATACGTAATCCGTGCCCAGCAGCACGAAGCGCTTGGCGCCGCCGCCATCCTTGCTCATCAGGTATTCGACGGCGGGTATCGCCTGCTGGTTCGGCGCGGCGCCCGTATAAAACACATTCTTTTCCAACTCCTCGCCCTCGTATTGCACCGGGTAAAACAGCAGGCTGTTGAGTTCCTTGAACACCGGCAAGACGGATTTGCGCGACACGGATGTCCAGCAGCCAAACACGACGGCAACTTTATCCTGCGCCACCAGCTGGCGCGCTTTTTCCGCGAACAAAGGCCAGTTCGATGCGGGGTCGACGACGACGGCTTCCAGCTTCTTGCCCAGCACGCCGCCCTTGGCATTGATCTCGGCGATCGTCATCAGCGCCACGTCTTTCAGCGACGTCTCGGAGATGGCCATGGTGCCCGACAGGGAGTGCAAGATGCCCACCTTGATCGTATCGGCGGCCAGGGCCGACTGCATGGTGATGGACGTGGCCAGGGCCAGTGCGCCGGCGGCGGCCGCTTTCAGGATGATGCGTCGTGACATGGGGACTCCTGTGATGGGTTCGTGGGGGTCGGGCTGGGCTACGATGTTGTTAAAGCAGAATGCATGCCAGCGCCAACCGTCGTCCGCCATGGTGCGTGCACGCCAGCGCCGCACGAAAAAAAACCTGGCCGCACAAGGACTGTGCAGCCAGGTTTCAAATTGCCGTAAAACGGTGCGCGGCAGGCTTTACATCTTGCGCGGTGCACCTCGCAAACGGCGCCAGCCCTTGCGGCCCAGCGGGAACAACAGCACGAAAGCGATCAGCCACGGCAGGATATAGGCCATGGCCGTGATGGCGTTGGCCACGCCTTCCGACAGGTTTTCCGTGAAATTGCCCAGTGCGCGCTTGACGGGGCGCCAGAACGATTGTCTGCCTTCGGCGCTGATGACCACATTCAGCAAGTCCGTATCAATACGCTGCATCAACAGCGCATTGGCCGCCGTCGCCTGCTCCAGTTCCACTTGCACGGTGGCCAGTTCCTTGGTGACCTTGATCAGGGCATCGACGTTGGCGCCCGAGCGCTTTTCCAGGTCTTGCAGCTGGGCCTGGTACTGCCTGAGCATGTCCAGGCGTTTCTTGCTGTCGAGCACAGGACGGCCCAGGTCCTCCACCTTGGTGCCCTGGCTGGTGACGTCGCCTTCGGCCGCGACCAGCGCAACGAGCTTCTTGATACCGGCAGGCTTGGCGCGCATGCTGATGCGCGCATGCACGTAGCGGCCGCTGTCGACGCTGGAATCGAGCAGCAAACAGCCGTTTTCCGTATCGGCCTTGCAGGCGGCGACCACTTTCTCATACAGGGGCCGCACTTGCGCTTCGCGCGTATCGACGCTGACATTATGTTCATAGGCAAGGAACTCGCTGCCCTTTTCCTTGCCGTCAAGACGGGCAGCGCTCGACTGCCCGCCGCTCTCGCCCTTGCTGCCGCAGCCGGCCAGCAGCATCAGGCCAATCAGGCATATGGATATTTTTTTCATGATTTCTTTCTTTGGATTATTTTTGCAGCGGCAACAATTCGATATCGGGCAAGTGCGCCGCCACATCCTGCACGGTCGCATGGCCGGTCAGGGACGCCACTACCTGCGGCAACGGTGCCGGCCAGATTTCCGGCAAGTCGCGCTCTTCGGGCGCCAGCACGGGAAAGGCCGGCTGCTCGCGTGGCGGCGTGAAGGCGGCCGCCCTGGCGCGCACGGCCGGATGGTCGCTGTCGCTGTACAGGCTGAAAAGTCGGTAGACATGGCATCCAGGTCATGCAAAAAGATAATGCGCGATTCTAGTCGAAGCGGCACGAAATCGAGCGTTTCCTTGCGCAGGAACAAAGAAAAACCTTGCGTCAGGCTGGCTGCGCGGGGGCCGGCGACTTTGGCGGCGGGCCGGTAGCTGGTATCATGCGGACAAACGCAGCAGGCCCTATTGGCCCCGCACATGGCACTACCTTGCGAAGCGGCCCCCGCCGCCGACGCCTCCCTACAGATCAGAGAAACGAGTTCCCTATGAGCACTTCATCGTCCCACCCATCGTTCTGGCGCCGAATCCCGCTGGCTTTCGGCGCCTTCTTCAGCACCCTGTCGGACGCAGCCTATGCGGCCCGCGTGGAAAAACTGTCCCTGCCCGAGGCTGCGCCCGTGGCGCCTGCTCCTGCGCCAGCTCCCGTGCCGACGCCGGCCGCCGCTCCCATCATCTTGAAAGAAGCGACGCCGGACGCCGCCCTGCAACTGCTGGCCCTGCTGCAACGCGAAGCGCGATTGATCGACTTTACGCAGGAAAACCTGGGCAGCCATGCCGATGCCGACATCGGCGCGGCCGCCCGCGTGGTGCATGAAGGCTGCGCCAAGGTCATGCGCGAGTATTTCACCATCGAGGCCGTGCGCCAGGAAGCCGAGGGCAGCCGCATCGTGCTGCAGGAAGGTTTTGACTCCGCGCAAGTTCGCCTGACGGGCAACGTGGTCGGCTCGGCGCCATTCACGGGCACCCTCAGCCACCGCGGCTGGCGCGCCTCCAGCGTGCGCCTGCCGAAACTGAGCGGGCAGCACGACGCCGCCATCCTGGCACCGGCCGAGGTGGAACTGTGAACGATCAAACCAACACCACCGCGCGCTACGCCATCGGCATCGACCTGGGCACCACCCACAGCGCGCTGTCGTATGTGAACCTGGTCGAAAGCGATGGCGAGCAATCGAGCCACGGCGTGCTGAAGGTGCCGCAGCTGTCGGCGCCGGGCACGGTCGAAGACCTTGCGCTGCTGCCGTCGTTCGTCTACCTGCCGCACGCCGATGAAGTGGCGGCGGGCGACCTGGCCCTGCCCTGGGTCACCGAGGAAGCGGAAGCGCCATTCGTCGTCGGAGAAATGGCCCGCAGCCGCGGCGCCACCACGCCCATACGTCTGGTCTCAAGCGCGAAAAGCTGGCTGTGCCACCCGGGCGTGGACCGCCGCGCGGCGATCCTGCCGAACGACGCGCCGGCCGAAGTGGCGCGCATTTCGCCCATCACGGCCGCCACGCGCTACCTGACGCACTTGCGCCAGGCCTGGGACAACGCCCACCCGCAAGCGCCGTTCGCCGAGCAGGAAATCACCGTGACGATTCCCGCATCCTTCGACCCGGCCGCGCGCGAGCTGACGATGGAAGCTGCGCAGGCGGCTGGCTACACCTCGCTGACCCTGCTGGAAGAGCCGCAGGCAGCCCTGTACAGCTGGATCCAGACCAGCGAAGGCCGCTGGCGCAAGGAAGTCAAGCCGGGCGACATCATCCTGGTCGTCGACGTGGGCGGCGGCACCAGCGACTTTTCGCTGATCGCCGTCCTCGAGCGCGACGGCGTGCTGGAACCGCACCGCGTGGCCGTCGGTGAACACATCCTGCTGGGCGGCGACAATATGGACCTGGCGCTGGCCCACCTGGTGGCCCGCAAACTGGCCGCCAACGGCACCCAGCTGGACGCCTGGCAGATGCGCGCGCTCACTTATGGCTGCCGCAGCGCCAAGGAAAGCCTGCTGGCCGACAGCGGCCTCGATGTGGCACCCATCGTCGTGCCGAGCCGCGGCTCGAAACTGATCGGCGGCTCCATCCGCACGGAACTGACGCGCGCGGAAGTGTCCACCTTCATCCTCGACGGCTTCTTCCCGCAGGTGGAAGCGTCGAGCCGCCCCGCCGTGCGCACGCGCGCCGGCCTGACGCAACTGGGCTTGCCGTATGCGCAGGACGCGGCCATCACGCGCCACCTGGCCGCATTCCTGGGCCGGCAAGTAGCGGCGACAAGCGAACTGGAAGGCTTTGCGGGCCGCCAGGCGGACGGCGCCAGCTTCCTGCACCCGACGGCCGTGCTGTTCAACGGCGGCGTCTTCAAGTCCGACCTGCTGGTGCAGCGCATCATGGCCACCGTCAACGACTGGCTGTACATGGAAGGCGCGGAACCGGCGCGCATGCTGGCAGGGGCCGACCTGGACCTGGCCGTCGCGCGCGGCGCCGCCTACTACAGCTACGTGCGGCGCGGCCATGGCGTGCGCATCCGGGGCGGCACGGCCAGTTCCTTTTATGTCGCCATCGAGTCGGCCATGCCGGCCATCCCCGGCATGGAACCGCCTATCCAGGCCCTGTGCGTGGCGCCGTTCGGCATGGAAGAAGGCAGCGAACTGGAACTGCCGGGCCAGCAATTCGGCCTGGTCGTCGGTGAACCCGTGCACTTTCGCTTCTTCGCCTCGTCCACGCGCCGCAACGACCAGATCGGCGACCTGCTCGACTTCTGGGGCCCCGATGAATTGCAGGAGCTGAGCGAAATCCAGGCTACTTTATCTGCCGAAGGCCGGTCGGCCGGCGACGTCGTGCAGGTGAAACTGCATGCGCGCGTGACGGAAGCGGGCACCCTGGAGCTGCTGGCCGTTTCCCCTGATGGCGCCGAGCGCTGGAAAGTGGAATTCGACGTGCGCGGCACGCCGCAGCAATAAGCATGCGCAGCGCTGTGGGCAAGCCGGCCTTCCTGGTCGGCATCGACCTGGGCACCACCAACACGGTGGTCGCCTATGCCAATGCGGCCAATGCGGCCGATATGCAGGCAGGAATCGAGCTGTTCGCCATCGAGCAGCTGGTCGCTCCCGGCGAAGTGGGCGCACGCCCCCTGCTGCCTTCCCTGCGCTACCACCCTGCCGCCGGCGAACTGGCGGCGGGCGACTTGCAGCTGCCCTGGCCGCAGCAGGACGCGGCCGGCGTGGAGCATGCCGTGCTGGGCGCCCTGGCGCGCCAGCTCGGCGCGCAGGTACCGGGCCGGTTAGTTGCCAGCGCGAAGAGCTGGCTGTCGCATGCGAACGTGGACCGCCAGGCGCCGATTTTGCCGTGGGACGCCGATGCCGACGTGGCCAAGGTGTCGCCGGTGGCGGCCAGCGCCAGCTACCTCGCGTATGTGCGCGCCGCGTGGAATCACCGCTTCCCGCACGCTCCCCTCGAAGAGCAGGAACTGGTGCTGACCATTCCCGCCTCGTTCGACGAGGGTGCGCGCGCACTCACCTTGGCATCGGCGCGCATGGCGGGCTTGCCCACGCTACGATTGGTGGAAGAACCGCAGGCCGCCTTTTATGACTTCCTGCAGCGCCGGCGCGCCACGCTGCGCGCAGACCTGGCCAATACGCGCCGCATTTTAGTGTGCGACGTGGGTGGCGGTACCACCGATTTCAGCCTGATCGACGTCGCCTTCGATGACGATGGCAAACCGCAGCTCACGCGCAGCAGCGTGGGCAACCATTTGATCCTCGGCGGCGACAATATGGATCTGGCGCTGGCCCACCTGGTGGAAACGCGCATGGCGGCAGGCAGCGAAGGCGGCATGAAGCTATCGGCCGCGCGCCTGTCGCAGCTGATGGAGCGCTGCCGCGCCGCCAAGGAGCTGCTGCTCTCCAGCGACGCACCAGACAAGGCCACCGTCACCCTGCTGGGCGCCGGCTCGCGCCTGATCGGCGCCAGCCGCTCCGTCGACGTCACGCGCGAGGAAGTGGCGGCCATGGTGGTCGACGGCTTCTTCCCGAAAGTGGAATTCAACGAGACGGCGAAAAAGGGTCGCGCCGGCATCGTCGAATTCGGCCTGCCGTATGCGCAGGACGCGGCCATCACGCGCCACCTGGCCAGCTTCCTGCAGCAGCATGCCGGAGAACTGCCCGACACCCTCTTGCTCAATGGCGGCGTGTTCCGCGCCGACGCGCTGGCGCGCCGCCTGGCCGACACGCTCGCGCACTGGCGGGGTCAGCCCCTGACCATCCTGCATAACGACAATCCCGACGTGGCCGTGGCGCGTGGCGCCGTCGCCTACGCGCTGGCGCGACGCGGCCAGGCGCCGCGCATCGGCGGCGGCTCGCCGCGCAGCTACTTCCTCGTGCTGGGCGAAGCGGGCAAGGACAAGCGCGCCGTCTGCATCCTGCCCCGTGGCAGCGCCAGCGGCGAGGAAATCCGCCTGACGGAACGCCTGTTCGCGCTGCGCCTGGGCCGGCCTGTGCGCTTCCACCTGGCCACGTCCCTCTTTGAGGCGGGCACGCCGCCGCGACTGGGCGAGATCGTCGACCTGGACGCCGGCGAGTATCTGCGCCTGCCGCCGCTGGCCAGCGTGCTGCACGATAAACAGGATGCCAGCGACAAGCGCGAAATCACCGTGCAGCTGGCCACCGTCATGACCGAGGTCGGGACGCTGGAAGTGCATTGCGTTGCCGCAGCCGATGCCGGCCAGCGCTGGCTGCTGGAATTCCAGCTGCGCGCTGGCAAGGAAGAGCAAGGCGATGGCGAGGCTCAATCCATCTCGCCGCGCGTGAAAGAAGCGGTCGAGAAGATCGAGCGCATCTTCGGCGGCAAGGCGCAAAAGGTCGAAGTCAAAGAAGTGCGCCAGCTACGCCAGCACCTGGAACGGGGGCTGGGCGGGCGCGAAAGCTGGGAGACTCCCCTGCTGCGCCAGCTGTTCGACGCCTTGCTACAACGCGCGCGTGGGCGGCGCCGCTCCACCGAGCATGAGCGGGTCTGGCTGAACCTGGCGGGCTACTGCCTGCGCCCCGGCTATGGCGACGCGCTCGACCCGTGGCGCATCGAGCAGCTGTGGGCCCTGTTCGACGCGGGCGTGCAGCATTACAAGGACAACCAGGTGTGCGCCGAATGGTGGACCCTGTGGCGCAGGGTCGCCGGCGGCTTGAGCACGCAGCAGCAACTGCGCCTGCTGGACGACTTCGCCTTCAACCTGCAAGCCGATGCGGCCCAGCGCGGCAGCCGCCCCGTCACCCTCGTGAACGGCAGTGACGACGACATGCTGCGCCTGGGTGCATCGCTCGAGCGCATCCCCGGCGCCTACAAGGCGGAAGTGGGCGCCTGGCTGATCAAGCGGCTGGACACGGCCGCCAGGAAGGGTGAAGCGGCCGACACGAATACCCTGTGGGCGCTGGCCAGGGTAGGCGCGCGCCAGCCCTTCCACGGCAGCGCGCACGAAGTGGTCGACAGCGCCACCGTGGCCGAATGGCTCACTATGCTGCTGGCGCTGGACTGGAAAAAGACGGAGCCGGCGGCGTTTGCCGCCACCCACCTGGCACGCATGACAGGCGACCGCTCGCGCGACATCGCCGAAGACCTGCGCGCCACCATTCTGGCCCGCCTGAAAGCCGTCGGCGCCCCGCCCCTGTGGCAGGCGATGGTCAGCGAAGTGACGCAGCTGGACGAAGCTGTTACCCGGCGCATGCTGGGAGAGGCGCTGCCGCCGGGGTTGAAGCTGATCGGCTGATCGGCTTCCAGCGCAGCCTCCCCCCTACACCAGCGCCACCACCAACACCAACACCGCCAGCGGCGCCTGCACCAGCACGATGCCCGGATGCGTGCGGCGCAGCTGTGCCCAGACGGACAGGCCAGCCACTTCCTCGTGCGGATGGTGCGCTTCGTCGCGCAGGGACATCGCGTGCAGGAACATGCCGGCGATCAGGGGGCCGGGGTTGACCCACCAGCCCTGCTCGAGCAAGCCGCGCGACAGGTAGATGGCCAGCGCGCCGATGGCAAACGGTGAAGCCCACACCAGCGCCAGCATCAGGCGGATGCCATAGAATTCGAACAGGGTGCCCAGGCGGTGCAGGCGGCTGAAATCGTGGTCTTCCATGCGCTTGTCGATGGCCAGTTCGGCGCGGCCGTACAGTGTCCACAAGCCGCCGAACAGGCAGCCCAGCAGCACGCCGATGACGATGTCGGCCACGAACACCGCATATTTGTTGACGTCGGCCGTGCCGATGCCGAGCGACGTGTGGGCGGCCGCGTGCAGGTGCAGGCCGGCCTGCTCGCCTTCGGCCGTCGTATAGCGGTCGCGCACGTCATACGTGCTGCCGATGTAGACGACTTTCTTGCGCAGTGTGTCGTCCGCCACGCCAGCCTCGCCATCGCTCAGTTTGACGCGTGTGCGCGTGGGATTCAGGAATGCCGGCGCCACGGCGGCCGGGTGAAACGGCGCGGTGACGGCGTTCTGCTCCGCCGCATCCTTCGCATCGCCGTGGATGACGGGCTCGAACGCCCAGCGCGCCAATTCCTTTTCGCTACCCGCGCGCCGCGCCAGCTGGCACACGCGGCCGGCCAGCGCCAGCCCTTCCTTTTGCTCGGACAATGCGGCCGGCATGGGCTGCTTCTGCTCCTGTTCGTCGGCGCCATGCGCCAGCTCGAAGGCCACGGCCGCCAGCACGGGGCTTTTCAATTCGATGCGCGTGACGGCGCCCATGCGTTCGCGGATCTGCGGGCTGGCAAAGTGGATGCCCGCCGCGCAGCGCACGCGTATCCAGGGCAGGTTCGCGTTCCGGTCCGATTGTTCGGGCAGAATCAGCGCCAGTTGCCGGCCATCGGCAGCCAGCCGGTCGAGCAGGCGGTCCAGCGGCCGCTCGCCCGCCTTGTGCTGTTCATACACGGCTGGCGCCAGGTCCAGGTCGATGGCCAGCACCTTGCTGCCGCGCGCGGCGGCGCTGGCGATCACTTGCTCCAGGCGTGAACGCTCCAGCGGCTCGCGCTCGTCGAAGACCTGTTCAAACGCGGGCTGGTCGATTTCGATGATGCCGGGCCGGTAGGCGGCGCCCGGGTCCTTGTCCCGGTTCAGCAGCTGCCCCTGTTCCGCGCTGGCGCGCAGCATGGCCGCATCGAGCCATTCGAGCACGTGAAAACCTTCCAGCGCCAGCATCAGCGCGGCGATCAGGCTGGCGCCGATCACGTGGTGCAGCAAATGCGTGCCCGTCAGCTTGAAGGCAGAGCCTAGCTGGGCAACTGGCCACAGCAGGCGCCGCCAGAGCGGCGGGCGCGGTCGATCTGGCGGGCTGGTTTCCACGGTGTGCTTCCCTTGCGTGCGGTGCGTGAATTGCTATTCAGGCAATAATTAATGACGAAAGGACAGTGTATTCCAGTTTTGCCCAGCCCTCCGCACGGCTGGCAGCCTATTTCGGCTTGGCCAGCAACAGCTTGCCCAGCGCTTCGAAGGCTGGCGTGGTGGTCGGGTCGTTGGCCGCATTGGCTGCCGTCGGCGTCGAGGCGAAACGCACGATCACCATTTCCGCCTTCGGATCGATATAGATGCGCTGGCCGTACACGCCGCGCGCCATGTAAGCGCCATGGTCGTTATGCGTGACCCACCACATGTCGCGATAACTCCAGCCTTTGAGCAAATCATAGCCGCCCTTGGCAAACAGCTGCTTGTCGCCGCCGCGGCGGATATCGTCGACGGCCGCCTTGGGCACAATCTGCTGGCCGTTGTAGCGGCCATCGTTGCGCAGCATCTCGCCGAAGCGGGCCAGATCGCGCAAGCCCGCGCTCAAGCCGCCTCCGGCAAATGGGGTGCCCGTCGAATCGACACTCATGTAGGCATCCTGCTCGGCGCCCAGCTTCTGCCAGACGCGCTCGGACAGATACTCGTTGACGTTCTGTCCCGTGACCCGGGCAATGATCCAGCCCAGCACGTCGGAATTGACCGTGCGGTAGCCGAACGCCTCGCCGTGCCGGCCCTCGTGCTTCACCGTTTGCAGGTACTCGAAATAGCTGCGCGGCCCCGTATAATCCTTCGGCTTGGGCAGCGGATTGCCTGCCGCTGCGTGCTGCCACACTTCCGCTTTCGGGTCGGCGTAATCTTCGCTGAATTTCAGGCCCGTGGTCATGTCGAGCACCTGGCGCACGGTGGCGTCACCAAACGCCGACTTGGCCAGCTCCGGCACATACTCTGCCACTTTCTTGGCCGGATCGAGCTTGCCTTCGGCCACCAGCGCCGCGCCGATGGTGCCCATCACGGACTTCGTCACCGACATGGCGCCATGCTGGCCGCTTTCCTTCAGCACGCCAAAGTAACGCTCGTACACGATGCGGCCCCGGTGCAGCACCACGATGCCGTCCGTGTAGTTGGCGCCCAGCGACTGCTCCCAGGTCATCGTTTCCTTCGCGCCCAGGGGCGTGAAGCGCAGGCTGTCGATATCCTTGCGCAGCGCGCGTTTCAATGGCACGGGTGCCTTCAAGCCGCGTGCTACGTCCACCGTCGGCATCAACTGGCGGAAGTGCGACACGCTCCAGCGCAGCTGCGGGAAAGTGAAATAGCTGCCATCGTCGAAGCGGATGATTTTATCGGCCGGCGGCGGCGCGCCCACCATCCATTGCAAGGCAGCCGGATCGCTGGCGGCCGCTGACAGCGGCGCCGTCGTCTCTGCCGCTTGGGCGCCGGCGGCCAGCGCCAGACAGGCGGCGGCCAGGGCCCGGCGTTTCATGCTGGGGAAATCGTTCATGTGATGCTCTCCTTGATAGAAAGAATGCTTAATAGACCCATACGACGTTGGCCAGCCAGCCCGTCCACGTCCTGGCCTGCCCGTTCACCAGCTGGTTCACGCCCGACTGTGCGAACGATGCGCTGAAACCCAGGGTCAGATAGGTATTCGGGTTCACCACGCGCACATACTTGACGAAGACATCGTTTGCCAGCATCGGGCGCAGCACGCCGGCGATCACCACGGGCGCGTCGCCCGGCACGTCGAGGCGCGTGGCCTGGCCGAACTGCAGCGGGCTGCCCATCCGGTTGGCGCGCACCTGGGCCAGGTAGGCGGTCACGGTGTCTTTCGGCGTCGGGTGCAGCTCGACGGTGGCCTGCAGCGCATTCACGTTGGCATTGACGAAGACCCAGGTCGCCTTGCTGCCCGAAGCCCAGGCGCCCGGCGTGCCTTCGAAGAACAGCGGGTCGAAGCGCTCGTTGCGCGCCGTGCGCGGATCGTCGCCGGAAAAGCTCTGGTAGCCGAGGGTGAGCTTCGGCGTCCACGCCACGCCGGGCAGGGAAACGCCCCCTTCCGCGCGCCAGCCCCAGCCACGCATCGGCTCGCGCGTATTCCATTCGCGCGCCGCGTCGACGCCGAACCAGCCTTTCGACAGCACGGAGGGCAATACGGGAACGCGCGCGTAGCCATACACGAATTGCAAGTCCTTGCGGCCATCGGGCACGGCCAGCGGCGCGCCGATGCCGCCGGGCGCCGCCTGTGGATACGCGGCATGGGAGCGAGGCACCTTGCCATACGCGAGGCCGGCCTTGCGGTCGTTCGCGGGCGCATAGCTGACGTCCGCGCCCACCAACCGCGTGCCCGAATCGTTGTCGGGATTTTCATTCGGGTCGAGATAGAACGCCTGGACGCTGAACGCATCCTGGCTTATTTTGGCCACCACGGAATTCTGGAAGGCCTTGCGCGGGCCGAGCTTCAGCGCGCCACGGTCAAAGCCGTTCGAGCCGCCATTGGCGATCAGCATGCCGGTGCCCAGCGTGAAATTCTGCGCGCCGGCCGACAGATCGAGCATGGCGCGCGTGCCGCCGAGCGGCATGCGGATGCCGGCGACGAATTCCTCGATCGAGATGCGGCCCGTGTCGCCAGCGCCGAATGGATCGTGGCGCAAGGTGCCCGATCCGACGGCGGAGACGCGCGCATACAGCTGCTTGCCGTCGCTGAAATTGCGCTTGAAGCCGAGCGCCGGCTTGACATAGAACTCGTACCAGTAGGGATTGAAATCGAAGTCGGGATTGCGCGCCGGGGTGTTCAACAGCTTCCAGAACAAGTTGTTTTCGCCAGCCACCTGCACGCCCGCTTCCACGGAACGCGTCATGTGCCAGCTGGCGACTATGGCCGGTTCAAAGGCGGCGCGCCGGGCCACCTCTTTTTCCAGGCGGCTCTGGCCATCGGGATCGAGCTGGCCGGCGGCGCCGCAGGCGGCGCTCCAGCCCAGCAGAGCAAGGATGAGTGAAAGGCGTACCGGAAACGTCGCTTGCATTGCCATGGATGCCCCTTGCGCTGGCTGACTGTCAATTTGAGCGAATGTTATCAGAGATGCTCTTGTTGAAAAGCATCGTATTGTGCGGCACTGCCATGGTGAGACGTACGTCTCACGGCAATCCCATGCTGCAATGCGGCATGCATGTGCCTGCGCTTCGTGCTACAAATGGAAAACCATCAAAACACCAGCAGCAGAGACACCGGAGAGCGCCATGCCCTACGTCCGCCAGACCAGCCATATCGACCGCGTGCGTGACCTGATCGCCGGCCGCATCGTCAATCCCGGGGCCGACATGGCCCGGCTGGCCTCGTCGTACCGGCGCTCGCTGGACGACTACCAGCTCGACCCCGCCTCCACCACGGGGCCGCGCATCCTGACGGGCGCCGAACTGCGCGCCATCCAGCAGTCCGAAGAAAATTTTCTGCGCTCCACGGGCCAGTGCCTGCCGCGCCTGCACGCCATGGTGCGCGAGGCGGGCTACTGCGTCATCCTCGCCAATGCGCGCGGCGTGACGATCGACTACGTGGTCGACACGGACCAGCGCAAGGATTTCAAGAAGGCGGGTCTGTATCCGGGTTCGTGCTGGTCGGAAGAGGAGGAAGGCACGTGCGGCATCGCCTCCGTGCTGCTCGACCAGGAAGCCATCACCGTGCACAAGACCGACCATTTTCGCGCCGCGTTCACGGGCCTGACGTGCAGCGCCGCGCCGATCTTTTCGCCGCATGGCGACTTGATCGGCGTGCTCGATGCGTCGGCCTTGAGCTCCCCCGACGCGCGCGACAGCCAGCGTCTGGTGAAACAGCTGGTGCGGCAAGGCGCGACCCTGATCGAGGACGGTTTTTTCCTGAAGTCCTACAGCCATTGCTGCATCCTGCTGGCGCACCGCAACCGCCACTTCGTGGAAGTGCAGCCGGAGATGCTGCTGGCCATCGACGAACATGGCGACATCATCGCCGCCAACCGCTGCGCGCGCGACGTCATCGGGGGTCTCGACACCCTGCCGCGCCCCGTCGCCGAGGTGCTGGAAGTGCGCGCCGAGCGGCTGTTCGACGCGCGTGCGGGACACAATCTGCTGTCCTTGCGCCTGGCTGGCGGCAGCACCTGGCTGCACGCCCGCGTGCGCGCGCCGCTGCGCCAGGCCAGCGCCCGAACACGCGTCAAGAACACGGCCCCCGTGACGGATGGCGTGGCGGCATACACGCCGCCGGAGCTGGCCGAACGCACGCGCATCGTGCACGCCATGAACGCCGCCAAATGGCGCCCGCTGCAAGCGGCAGCCATGCTGGGCATCTCGCGCGCCACCCTGTACCGTCGCCTCAAGCAGCTGCACATCGTGCCGCCGCACCGCCAGTAACGCATCAGGCCAGCTGAGATTTCCGTCTCAAGCGCCGCCATGCTGCGCTGCAGGATGCGGCGCAAAAACGCCAGTGTTACAACATCGTCAGCGGCAACACAGCCGCATCCCATCATAAAGTCAGCAGACTTGGAGGAGACACGATGCAAACCGATATCAACCCGCACGACCTGGCCGTGGCCGGCATCCTGGAGCAGCTCGAAGGCTCTCTTCGCGCCAGCGACGGCACGGGCGCCGCGCAACTGTTTGAACAGGACGGCTACTGGCGCGACCTGGTGCTGTTTACCTGGAACCTGAAAACCCTGGAAGGCCGCGCGCAGATCGCCGCCATGCTGGCCGCCCAGTTGGGCGCCGTGCAGCCGGTATCCATCCGCATCGCCGACGGCGAACATGCGGTGGAGGCCGGCGGCGTGCTGCAAAGCTGGATCACGGTGGAAACGAGCGTGGCGCGCGGCGTAGGCTTCATCCGCATCCGCGACGGCAAGATCTGGACCCTGCTCACCACCATGAGCGAATTGAAGGGCTTTGAGGAAGCCAAGGGTGGCCGCCGGCCCATGGGCGCGGAACACGGCGCGCGCACGAATCGCAGCAGCTGGCTGGAACAGCGCGAGCAGGAAGCTGCGGAATTGGGCTACGCGCGCCAGCCCTACTGCGTCATCATCGGCGGCGGCCAGGGCGGCATCGCGCTCGGCGCGCGGCTGCGCCAGTTGAACGTCCCCACCATCATCATCGAGAAAAACGCGCGCCCCGGCGACAGCTGGCGCAAGCGCTACAAGTCCTTGTGCCTGCACGACCCCGTCTGGTACGACCACATGCCCTACATCCCCTTCCCCGACAACTGGCCCGTCTTCACGCCCAAGGACAAGGTCGGCGACTGGCTGGAAATGTACACCAAGGTGATGGAGCTGAACTACTGGGGTTCGACCTCATGCGAATCGGCCAGCTTCGACGAAGCCGCCGGCGAGTGGACGGTGCAGGTGCTGCGCGACGGCCAGCCCGTCACCCTCAAGCCAAAACAGCTGGTGCTGGCCACCGGCATGTCGGGCAAGGCGAACATGCCGAAGTTCAAGGGCATGGAGGTGTTCCAGGGCGAACAGCAGCACTCGTCGCAGCATCCGGGGCCCGACGCATATGTGGGCAAGAAGGTGGTGGTGGTCGGCGCGAACAATTCCGCGCACGATATCTGCGCCGCCCTGTGGGAAGCGGGCGTGGACGTGACCATGGTGCAGCGCTCGTCGACGCACATCGTCAAGTCCGATTCCTTGATGGACCTGGCGCTGGGCGACCTGTATTCCGAACGGGCGCTGGCGGCCGGCATGACGACGGCCAAGGCCGACCTGACGTTCGCCTCGATTCCATACAAGATCCTGGCCGACTTCCAGAAGCCCGTCTTCAAGGCCATCCGCGAGCGCGATGCGGACTTTTATGCGCGCCTGGAAGAGCGGGGTTTCATGCTCGATTTCGGCGACGACGATTCCGGCCTGTTCATGAAATACCTGCGCCGCGGGTCCGGCTACTACATCGACGTGGGCGCTTCCGAGCTGGTCGCCGAAGGCAAGATCAAGCTGAAAAGCGGCGTCGGCGTGCAGGAACTGAAAGCCCGTTCCATCGTGCTGTCCGACGGCACGGAACTGCCAGCCGACCTGGTGGTGTACGCCACCGGCTATGGCTCCATGAATGGCTGGGCGGCCGATCTGATCTCGCCCGAGGTGGCCAACAAGGTGGGCAAGGTGTGGGGACTCGGGTCAAACACGACAAAGGACCCTGGCCCGTGGGAGGGCGAACAGCGCAATATGTGGAAGCCCACGCAGCAGCAGGCGCTGTGGTTCCACGGCGGTAACCTGCACCAGTCGCGCCACTATTCGCAATACCTGTCGCTGCAGCTGAAGGCGCGCATGGAGGGGTTGAACACGCCCGTGTATGGGCAGCAGGAGGTGCATCACCTGGCGTGATCGCCGCAGGGGCCAGACAAAAAAAAGGCGGCGGACCGAAGTCCGCCGCCTTTTTGCATCATGCAGCCAACAATTACTGTTTGATGGCTTCGATGGCAAACGTCAGGGTCACGTCATCGCTGACAGCCGGCGCATATTTGCCGGCGTTGAATTCCGTGCGCTTGATCTTGGCCGTGGCATTGGCGCCGCAAGCGTCTTTCTTCAGCATCGGGTGCGGTGCGCAGGTGAACGAGGTGACGGTCAGGGTCACTGGCTTGGTCACGCCTTTCAGGGTCAGGTTGCCGTCAACGGAGGCCAGCTTGTCGCCGTCGAAGTTGAACTTGGTCGATTTGTAGGTGGCGACCGGATACTTGGCCGTGTCGAGGAAGTCTTCGCCCTGGATGTGCGAGTTGAACAGGGTCGAACCCGTATCGACGGATTTGGTGTCGATCAGCACTTCGACGGCGCCCGTCTTGGCGGCGCGGTCCAGGGTGACCTTGCCGGTGGTGTTGTTGAAACGGCTTTGCTGCGTCGAGAAGCCCATGTGGCTGTACTCGAAACGGGGGAAGGTGTGGCTACCATCGATAACGTAGACTTCAGGCGCGGCAACGGCGGACAGCGAGAGACCGGCGGCGGCGATAAAAGCGAGCAGTTTTTTCATTGTTGGTTCCTAACAAAAAGTGGAGGATGTCAAAACCGCAAGCAGCTGCAGGCGAATGGCGCCTGCGGCTGATTGTCTGGCTTCAGTTGCAACAGATTATGCATGGCATGAAGATCGATGTAAAACGGAAAATATACCTAGTTAGCATCGATAAAATCGATAATACAGACGATAATGTCCGTGACAGCGCCTTCTGCTGCCGATTATTGTCTGCCTTGTCAAAAATATCCAGCGGTATACGACTCAACAAATGAGAATGATTCTTGTTATTATTCTGTGGACTGCTTATCATGGCGGCCCCGGCGCGCATGCAGCGTCGCCCTGATTCCTCCATAATAGAGCTGAACAGCGAGCAGAAAAACATGACGGCTACCCGCCACGACTGGGACACCTTGAACCCGCACCCCGCCACTTCCCCGCCCCGCAGCCAGGCCTTGACCGGAGCCTTCGCCTGATGCGGGAGACGCGCGCCCAGGCGCCATTGCGCGAAGCACACGGCGTGCGCCTGCGCCGCTGGGCCTGGACGGCAACCGGCGCCCTGATGCTGCTGCTGGGGATCATCGGCGCCATGCTGCCCGTCATGCCGACGACGATTTTCCTGATCCTCGCCCTGGCCTGCTTCAGCCGCGCCTCGCCACGCCTCGAGCACTGGCTGCTGCAGCATCCCCGTTTCGGCCCGCCGCTGCGCCAGTGGCGCGAACACCGCGCCGTCTCGCGGCGCGGCAAGGCCATGGCTTGCCTGGGCATGGCCATCGGCTTTGTCGCCATGTGCCTGGGCCATCCGCCGTGGTGGGTCATCGCCATGGTGGGCACCATGGAAGTCGCCGTCCTCGTCTACCTGTTACGGCGCCCCGAAGGCCCTGCCGCCAGCGGAGCAGAATCTGCCCGCACAGAGAACAAAGGCAGGCACTAAGCCGCCCTCTCCGCATCAACAAAACGGCAAGTCAGCCGAACTTCCTATAAAAACACCGTGACGCGTCCCTGGGGCGCGTCGAACTTTTCACCAAGATGCGGCCCTGCCACGCCCGTCCGCGCGATTAAATTCGGCAAACATCCCGCTTTCCCACTTTTTCAACCAAGAAACAGACACATAGACATTATTTGCATATTCAAAGCAAGATTCTGTCGTAGGAGTAATAACACGATCGGAGGTATACTACGCAACCGACGTAGCAGGCCGGGCGATTTGGCCCCTGCAAGCAAGCCTGTCACGGTCCAATAAAAAAGGAAACACTGCATGACCACACCACACCGTACGCCGGTGATTCGCATCGATGGCGCGAACAAGACCTTCGCGCTGCCCAAGGGCGAACAATTCCACGCGGTCAAATCGGTCACGCTGGAAGTCTATCCCGGTGATATTTTCGGCCTGATCGGCAAGAGTGGCGCCGGCAAATCGACCTTGCTGCGCCTGATTAACCTGCTCGAGCGTCCCGACAGCGGCAGCATTACCGTGGCCGGGCGCGAACTGACCCGCCTGGGCAAGAGCGAATTGCGCGACGCGCGCCAGAACATCGGCATGATTTTCCAGCAATTCAACCTGCTGCAAAACGCCAGCGTCTTCGACAACGTCGCCTTCCCCCTGAAAATCCATGGCACGACCAAGGGCGAGCAGATCGCCGCCCGCGTCAAGGAATGCCTGGCGCTCGTCGGCCTGTCCGACAAGCTGCACAGCTATCCGGCGCAATTGTCCGGCGGGCAGAAACAGCGCGTGGCGATTGCCCGCGCCCTGGCCAGCCACCCGGACGTGCTGCTGTGCGACGAGCCGACGTCCGCGCTGGACGCGGAAACGACGCGCGCCCTGCTCGACACCCTGCGCGACATCAATGCGCGCCTGGGGGTGACCATCGTCATCGTCAGCCACGAGCTGTCGGTGCTGGGCGCCATCTGCAACCGCGTGGCCGTCGTGGAAAACGGCGCCATCGCCGAACAATTCGATTTGAGCGACACGGCCACCCCGCGCAAGACGGCGCTGGGACGCGAGCTGGCGTATTACGGTACCGAGGCGTTTGAAGCCACCGCATGGAAGGATGCAACACATGTTTGAAGAATCGATCAATAACGTCATCAAGCTGTTGCCGGAAATCTGGGTGGCGCTGGGCCAGACCATGACCATGCTGGGCATAGGTCTGACCGCCGCGATCCTGATCGGCGGCCCGCTGGGCATTTTGCTGTTCCTCGTCTCGGAAGGCCAGTCGCTGGAAAACCGCCCGCTGTCGACGATCCTCGGCTGGCTGGTGAATACCGTGCGCAGCTTCCCCTTCATCATCCTGCTGGTCGCCCTGACGCCGTTTACGCGCATCATCGCCGGCACCTCGATCGGCCCGCTGGCGGCCAGCGTGCCGCTGTCGTTCGCCGCCATTCCCTACCTGGCGCGCCTGGTGGAACAGAACCTGCGCGAAGTGCCGCGCGGCGTGATCGAGGCGGCGCACGCCATGGGCGCGTCGGAAATGCAGATCATCTTCCGCGTGCTGCTGGTCGAAGCGCGCTCCGGCCTGGTGCTGGCCCTGACCGTGCTGTCGATCAGCTTCCTGTCGTATTCGGCCGTGGCCGGCGTGGTGGGCGGCGGCGGCATCGGCGACCTGGCCATCCGCTACGGCTACTACCGCTTCGAGACGGACATCATGGTCGCCACCGTGGCCATCCTGATCGTGCTGGTGCAAACCATCCAGTTCGCCGGCACGCGCATCGCCAAGCGCCTCGACAAACGTTAATTCATATTCAGTATTTCAGTACAAGGAAAAGCATGAACCATATTCGCCGCAATCTGCTCCTGGCCGCTGCCAGCCTGGCCTTCGCCACCGCCGCACACGCCAAGGACCCGAAAGAACTCGTCATCGGCACCAGCTCCGGCCCATATTCGGACCAGCTGAAGCTGGGCATCAAGCCTATCCTGGAAAAACAGGGCTACAAGGTCAAGATCGTCGAATTCAATGACTACGTGCAGCCGAACTACGCGCTGGCCGAAGGCTCGCTGGACGCCAACGTGTTCCAGCACATCGTCTACCTGACCAAGTTCGCCACCGACAACAAGCTGCCACTGAGCGCATTGATCACCGTGCCGACCATGCCGATCGGCCTGTACGGCGGCAAGCAAAAATCGCTGGCGGAAGTCAGGAACGGCGCCACCATCACCATGCCGAATGATCCGACCAACCAGGCGCGCGCGCTGGTGATGCTGGCCAAGATGGGCTGGATCAAGCTCAAACCGAACGTCGACCCGCTGCGCGCTTCCGAGCGCGACGTGCTGGAAAACCCGAAGAAGCTGAAACTGGTGCCGCTGGAAGCGGCGCAGCTGCCACGTTCGCTGGCAGACGCCGACTATGCTTTCGTCAACGGTAACTTCGCCCTGGCCGCCGGCATGAAACTGACGTCGGCCCTCGCCGTGGAAAAGATCTCGGACAGCTACATCAACCTGGTCGCCATCCGCACGGCCGACAAGGCCAAGCCATGGGTGAAAGACCTGGAAGCGGCCTACCGCTCGCGCGCCTTCCTCGACGCGACGAACAAATACCTGGCCGGCTACGAAAAGACGGACTACCAGCTGGCGCTGGAAAAGACGCTGAAAAAATAAAGCGGCGCATGCAATGCAAAAAGGACGGCCAGGTGCAAACCCGGTCGTCCTTTTTTTCGCCCGCGCTACGCGGGTATCTTCAACACTTGCAACGCCTAACAAAACCGTAGCGAGCGGAAGTAAGGCTTGGCGCCCCCGTTGGCTTGAGAAGCGCAACTGTACGAAGGTACAGTGAGCATCGCAGACCACAAATTACGACGCGCAGTAGGTTTTGATAGGTGTCCCTAGAAACGGTAGCCGACGCCGACGCCGATCAGGATAGGATCGACCTTGACTTCGCTGATCTTCGCGCCACCGGCCAGTACGTCGCTGCGGATCTGTACTTTCTTGATGTCGAAGTTCAGCGACCAGTTTTTGTCCAGCTTGTAGTCGACGCCAGCTTGCAGCGAAAAACCCCAGCTGTCATGCTCGAGGCGGCCGGCGCCGTTCAGCAATTTCACGTCCGAGATATTCGTGTAGTTCACGCCGGCACCCACGTAAGGGCTGAGCTGTTTTTCAGGCATGAAGTGGTATTGCAGCGACAGGGTCGGCGGCAGGTGCTTGAACGTGCCGATCTTCGTGCCGGACAAGGTGACGTCATGCTTTTGCGGGTAGGTCAGGATCAGTTCGGCAGCGATATTCGGTGTGAAGAAGTACGAAATATCGATTTCAGGAATCGTCTTGCTGCTGACGTGGATCGTGTCCGATGCGCCGACGCCGCCCACAGGAGCAGATTTGTTGGCCGGATCGATGTGCACAGCGCGGGCGCGCACCAGCCATGGGCTTTCCTGCGCCATTGCGTTGCCGGCGAATGCGCCGATGGCGGCCAGGACGATTGCTGCTGCAGTTGCGGACTTCTTCATTTTATTTCCCTCTGTCGTTAAGTAACGCTGCGAAGTCTAAGAGTGCAGTGCAACAAAAACTTTGATCCACATCAAATAGTGCTAGATGGCATCACTAGAGGGATTTTTTCCTTTGCCCAGGTCAAGAAAATGCGGCATTGCGGCGTGGCCGCGCGCATTGCCCCCGTTTCTCCGGCGGCCAGCCCGCCGCGCCATGCGGATCCAGTTGCCCGCCACGCAATCGCCACTTGCGCCGATGTCACTGGTTTGCAGGCCAGCTAGCCAGCATAATATTTCCACTTCACACGATACAAATGAGAATAGTAATGATTATCATTTGCGATATAATGGATTACCTCGCTAGGCGACTATACAAGGAATGGGAGACATGGATATATTGAGGGAACTGCGTGAATCGGGCTTGAAAGTGACCATCCCCCGCTTGCGGATTCTGCAGCTGTTTCAAGAAGGCACGATCAAGCACCTGAGTGCGGACGATGTCTACAAACTCTTGTTGGCCGAAAAGATCGACGTGGGCCTGGCCACCATCTACCGCGTGCTGATGCAGTTTGCCGAAGCGGGCATTCTGTTTCGCCGCCATTTCGAATCGGGCCACGCCGTCTTCGAACTGAATGAAGGCCAGCACCACGACCACCTGGTTTGCACGGGTTGCGGCAAGGTCGATGAATTCGTCGATGAAGGCATCGAACTGCGCCAGAACGAGATCGCCGCCGAGCGGGGCTTCGTGCTGCATGAGCACGCGCTGTCGCTGTATGGCACCTGCGCCGAGTGCACGGCCAAGAAAGTCCCGCCGCGCCGGGCCTCCTGAGACAGCGCGCAAGGTAGCACCTGGGAAGCCACTGCGCTACACTGCGTGCGCCGCAGCTCAACAAAGGATAAGCATGTACATCGGAGAAATCGCCCGCCTGGCGGGCACCTCGCCCAAGGCCTTGCGCCACTATGAAGCGCTGGGCTTGCTGGGCGACGTGCGCCGCTCGGGCGCCTACCGCGTCTACACGCAGCAAGACCTGGCGCAAGTCAAACTCATACGCCAGGCGCAGGTCCTGGGCTTCCGCCTGGCCGAATTGCTGCCCATTCTGGCTGGCGACGATACCGACTGGGCCGCCCTGTCGCAGCACATCACCGCCAAGCGCGCGCAGGTGCGGCAGGATATCGCCCGCCTGCGCCAGCTCGATGCGCAACTGGCCGACATCGACACGGAAATCCGCGACTGCCTGGCGCACCAGCGTCTGCAAGAAGCCGCTTGACTCTGCCACTAGGGGCAGGCTTTAGCATGCAAGCTCTTCTTTAACGGACAGCCCGCATCATGAGCAAAATTACACCGAAGCGCATTTTAATCCTTCTCGGCCACCCGTCCAGCGACAGTTTCTGCGCTGCCCTGGCCGAGGCCTATGCCGCCACGGCCCGCAGCGAAGGCCACAGCGTGCGCGAGCTGCGCCTGGGCCAGCTGGACTTCGATCCCATCCTGCACGAAGGCTACCGCCAGGTGCAGCCGCTGGAAGCGGACTTGCTGGCGGCGCAGGAAGCCATCAGCTGGGCCGAACACCTGGTGTTCGCCTACCCGATCTGGTGGGGCGGCGCGCCAGCCCTGCTGAAAGGCTTTGTCGACCGCGTCTTCCTGCCCGGCTACGCTTTCAAGTACCGCCCGGGCAAGGCTTTCCCCGCGCAACTGCTGAAAGGCCGCACGGCCCAGTTGCTGGTGACGATGGATACGCCGCCCTGGTATTTCCGCTGGGTCTACCATATGCCCGGCATCCACCAGCTGCGCAAGACGACCCTGGAATTTTGCGGCGTCAAGCCCGTCAAGGTGGCCAGCTTCGGTCCCATCCTCAATTCCACCGAGCAGCAGCGCGAGCGCTGGCTGGCGCAGGCCAGGACGCTGGCGCGCCATCTGTAGCCCGGCAACGGCTTGCCATGCAGCCATCTTGCATACGGTTTTGACAAGCTGGTAATCAAGCCGTCATATTCAAAGGCTACCATGATGATATTGCCTGTTTGTCAGTCGCCTTGCTCTCGCGACAACAAGGGTCCGATCGTCATGTAAAGGTAGCCGCTGTGGAGTTCAACGCTTCTCGATTGCATCTTCCCCGTTATCGCACGTCCGTGGCGGCTGATCTGTGCATCCCCACGGAATCCGTGCAGGCCGACGCCAGCAATTTCGCCGTGCTGGAACTGTTCACGGAGCGACGCGACATGATGAGTCTGCCCGTCACGGAACAGCAGAAACCCATCGGCCTGATCAGCCGCAACATCTTCATGTCGCAAATGTCCAAGCCCTTTTATCACGAGGTGTACGGCAAGAAGAGCTGCATCGCCTTCATGGACAAGGAACCGCTGATCGTCGATGGCGCCATGAGCATCGAAGACCTCACCTTCCGCGCCGTGGAAGCGGGAGAGAAGGCGCTGGCCGACGGCTTCATCATCACCCACGATGGCGCGCTGGCCGGCGTGGGCTTCGGCTTGCAACTGATGAACGTGGTGGCCACCATGCAGGCCGAAAAGAACCGGCAGATCATGCACAGCATCGATTACGCCAGCGTGATCCAGCGCGCCCTGCTGCGCACATCCAGCGCGGAATTGCGCGCCACCTTGCCCGATGCGCACCTGGAATGGCAGCCGCGCGACGTCGTCGGCGGCGATTTCTACTTTTTCGAGCGCCACGCGGGCGGCTGGTTCGCCGCCATCGCCGACTGCACCGGCCACGGCGTGCCGGGCGCCTTCATGACCCTGATCGCCTCGTCGGCCCTGAGCCAGGCCTTGCGCGAACTGGGGCCGCGCGATCCGGCCGCCCTGATCGGCGCCGTCAGCCGCGCCATCAAGACCTTGCTGGGCCAGGACGGCGCCAGCAGCGGCGAAGCTACCGGCCACGCCGGCTCGAACGACGGCATGGATTGCGCCTTCCTGTGCTACGACACGGCCAGCGCCAGCCTGCGTTTCGCGGGGGCGAAACTGGCGCTGCACGTGGTCGCGCCGGGCGAAGAGGCCGTGCGCGCCATCGATGGCGCGCGCATGGGCGTGGGCTATGTCGACACGCCGGCCAGCTACTGCTGGCACAACGAGACGCTGGCCATACCGGCCGGCAGCTTGCTGTTCATCACCACCGACGGCTTGCTCGACCAGATCGGCGGTGCGCGCGACATCGCCTACGGCAAGCGGCGCATGCGCGAGCAGCTGCTGGCGCGGCGCGACGCGCCGGCCGGCGACGTGGCGGCGGCACTGCTGCAGGACAGCGCCGCCTGGCAGGGCAAACAGCCGCGCCGCGACGACCTGACCTTTTTCTGTTTCCGCCTGTAGTTTTGGCGCCAGCGCGCCACCTTATCAACAAGAAACCGGGTCACCGGCTAGCCAGGAGCACGGACGTGCTGTACGAAGAATTCAACGAGTTTTGGGACGTGGCGCGCAAGCGCAACATCATCTTTTTTTACGTGGGCTATTTCTCGCAGCACGTGGTCAGCGCCATTTCCGAAACCATCAAGGCGCGCCTCGATACGGCCGGCGCGGCCGGACCCACGCGGCGGCGCATCTTTTCCTCGTTCATCGAGATGTCGCAAAACATCATGCATTATTCTGCCGACAGCCTGACGCCCGATGCGCAGCTGGACCAGCAGATGCGGCGCGGCTCATTCTGCATCGGCACGCGCGGCGACAGCTTTTTCCTGCTGTGCGCCAACCCCGTCTCGACGGACAACGTGGCGCAGATCCGCGCCCGCCTGGAACCGCTGCACACGATGACGATGGAAGAAATCCGCCTCGCCTACAAGAAGGCCTTGCGCGAGGAAGCGCCGGCCGACAGCAAGGGCGCGGGCCTGGGTTTTCTCACCATGGCGCGCGACGCCAGCGAGCCGCTGGAATTCGAATTCGTCCAGGATCCCCAGGAGCCGGGCCACACCATCTTCTGCATCAAAGCCATCATTTGAAAGAGCCGACTCAGGAAAGCATATGCAATTACCGTCACCACTGTTCATCGCCGCGACCCCGAGTTCGCCCGAAATCGACTTCCGTTTCGAGCAGCACACCCTGTCGATCAAGGGCGAGTCGTATCCGGAGAATGCGGCAGCCTTCTATGGCCCGCTGATCGCCACCGTGCGCGCCTACCTAGATGGCTGCCGCGAGAGCGCCATCACCGTCAACGTCTCGCTGGCCTACTTCAACAGCTCCAGCACGAAGATGCTGTTTACCCTGTTCGACACCCTGAACCAGGCGGCCGTGGACGGCAACCAGGTGCGCCTGAACTGGTACCACGACGAGGACGACGACACCATTCTGGAATTCGGCCAGGAGCTGCAGCAGGACTTTACGGCGCTGGACTTCCACGACCATCCCGTGCAGGGCAGCTAGGGCATGCGCGCCGCCATCTCCGAGTCCAGCCTGGAACCCGACCTGTTCACCGTGGAAGCTGCGGCGCTGGCTGCCGCACGCCGCATGCATGCCGACACTCACGCCAGCGGCGAGGCGCAGCGCCGCGTGCTCGGTGAACTGATTGTCCACTACGAGCGGCTGATGCGCGAGACGCGGCGCCTGATCGGCCGCAGCGACCGCGCCGAACGCGACATGCATTTGCTGAACCGGCAGTTGCAGACGCTGGCCGGCCAGCTCGAATACCGCGCCACGCACGACCCGCTGACGGGCGCCCTGAACCGCGGCGCAGTGATCGACCACGCCTCGCGCTGCCTGGCGCAGGGCGACATGGCGCTGATCGTGCTCGATATCGACCTGTTCAAGCAGGTCAACGACGACTTCGGCCACCCGGCCGGCGACGGCGTGATCCAGGCCGTCGTGGACTGCCTGAAGGGACTATTGGGACAGGAGACGGCCATCGGCCGGGTCGGCGGCGAAGAGTTTTCCGTGGTCTGGCCCACCTCCTCGCGCGACGACGCGGCGCAAGTGGCGCAGCGCATCTGCGAAAGCGTCGGCCGCCAGCGCCATGCGGCGCCCATCACGCGCGCCATCACCGTCAGCGTGGGCCTGAGCTGGAACCGCGCCGGCACGGCCTTCGAAACGGCCTACAGCCATGCGGACCAGGCCCTGTACCAGGCCAAGCGCGAAGGACGCAACTGCGTGCGCCAGTGGCTGGAGAGCTGAATCAGCGCAGCTGTTCGCGCACCATGCTGCCGTCGCGGCGCATGGCGGCTGCCGCACGCTGCATGGCCGCCACCTGCGCCTCGGGCACCTTGAGGTTACAGGCCAGGTAAGTCTGCACGCGATTAAAGGTCAACAGCGGCTCCACCTTGCCCTCCCACTCCTTGCCGGCAAACGGCCTGCTGCCCACCGCCATGCCGACGGCCCACAAGTCGATGCGTCCCAGCAGCAGCTTTTGCGGATTGAGCCACTCCTGCGTCACGGGCGCCACGTTCATGCCGCGCTGGCGCAGGAAATCATCGCGCGCGTCGCCCAGCACCGTGCCGATCACCAGGCCGCGCGCATCGGCCAGCGTGCGCAGCGTGAGGTGCCGCTCGGCCAGGCCGTAGAGTATCCATTCCGCTTCGTTGAGGGGGCCGATCCAGCGAAATTGCGCTTCGCGTTCCTGCGTGCGGCTGGTGGAAAAGAGGCAGGTATCACGCTCGCGCAGCGCCTGCGCATACGCGCGCTTCCACGGCAACAATTCGATGCTGTAGGAAAGACCGGCGCGCGCCATGATGTCGCGCACCTTGAGCGTTTCACGTCCCACGACGACATTGCCTTCCATCATGCTCGATGGCGGCAGATGCTCGCCAACGATGCGTACGTCCGCCGCCGCGGCCAGCGCCGGCATCAGCAGCGCCACTGCCAGCAGCCACGCCATGCTTGCTTGTTTCATGCTTGCTTTCATCCACCACAGGGCAGTCCCTGCCACCAGCAGGATGGTACCATCGGCCCCCGCCGGCCATCGCCGAACATTATCAATTAAGCCATTATTTTTCCGTAACGTGGCTCCGGGCCAACGCCGGGATCATCATGCAAGGGGAAGATGGCGAGAAAAATAACTGGCGGAAAACAGTAGGAGTCGAACCTACGGGAGAACGTCTGACGCCCTCCACCGGGTTTGAAGCCCGGCCACATCACCGGATGAGTGTGCTTTCCGCAGTGCCTGAGCTAGTACTTAGCTGTTGGGCAAGGCTGCGGTGTAGGACCACAGCGCTTGCGGGCGTAATAGATGCCCATTGCCAACACGGCGAGTATAACCGACGCGGTCAAAAAATTCCAAGACCTGGATCGCCCGCTTGCGGCCCAGGCCACTGGCGTCGCGGAAGGTGGCCGCGCCCACGGCGCCATTGCCGGCCGGTACGCCTGCTTCCTCTTCCGCCTTGTGCGCCAGTTCCCGCACCAGTTGGGCCAGCTCGGCCAGCGCCGCCTGGTGATAAAACAGGTCGTGCACCACCTGGCTGATCTGCCCGGCCTTGGCAAGCTTGCGCAACAGCCGGCGCGTTTCGTCCTCGGCCAGACCACAGTCGCGCGCCAGATCGCGCGTCCACGGCGGATCGGCACGCCCCTGCGCCAGCGCTGCCAGCATGGGCTCGGCCAGCGATTGCTCCTGCGGCGTCAGTTCCACGCTGTGCGTCGGCAAATGCAGGCTGGCGCCGCGCGCCAGCACGCTGCCCTGCGCCAGCAAGCCTTCAACCAGGTGGCTCCACAAGGCGTCTTCCATCTCCGCGTCGACGATGCGCTTCAGGCGCCACAGTTCCGGCCCCGCCTCGTCGGGCGCGCGCGCGTGGAAGATAGTCAGGGCGGCCAGCACCCTCTCTTCCAGCGCCAGCAACGCTGGCGGCGCCAGCAGCAGGGCGTCGTTCGCGCGCAGGGCAATGCGCCGCGTGTCGGGCGGCAGCGCCAGGGCGTCCGCCGGCAGCAGGGACAGGCGCAGCAGCAGCGACTCGCGCAGGCCCAGCGGGCTTTGCGCCAGCAGGGCCGCATAGTCGCCGTGCGCGACAAACGCGGCCAGCGCGTCGAGCCAGGCCAGCCTGGCCGGGCTGCGCCGCTTGCGCGCGGGGCCGAACGGATCGAGCAGCATGCCGCCGCCCACCGTCTGCGTGGCTTGCGCATTGCGCACGACGAAGCGGTCGCCCGGCACGCCGTGCATGGGCGACTCGAACACCAGCTGTACCCTGCCCGTCTGGCCAGGCGACAGGGTCTCGCCATCGAGCATGACGGCGCGCGCCAGTTGATGCGCCGCGCCCAGATGCACGTGCAGCGGCGACCAGGCTTTCAATTGCACGCCGGCGTCGGGCAGCAGGGTCAGTTCCACGTCGAGGCGCTCGGAGCACTGCGCCAGCGCCGGCGCGACGATCCAGTTGCCCCGCTCGATGCGCTCGCGCTCGATGCCGGCCAGGTTCAGCGCCAGGCGCTGGCCCGCCATGCCCGTCTCGGCGGCGCGGTTCTGTGCATGGATGCTGCGCACGCGCGCTGGCGCGCCACCGGGCGCCAGCTGCAGCATGTCGCCCACCTGCACCGTTCCCGCCAGCGCCGTGCCGGTGACGATGGTGCCCTGCCCCGGCAAGGTGAACACACGGTCCACGCCCAGGCGGAACAAACGCCGCTCGTCGCGCTGCGGCAGGCTGCGCGCCACCTGCGTCAGGTGCGCCAGCAAGGCGGCCACGCCGGCATCGCCGTCGCGATTGGCGGCGGTGGGGAAAATCGGGCTGCCCGCCAGCGGCGTGCCGGCCAGCAGCGCTTCGATGTCCGCTTCCACCTGCGCCACGCGGGCGCCGTCAGCGCGATCGATCTTGGTCAGCGCCACGGCGCCGCGCGTCACACCCAGCAGCTGCAAGATGGCCAGGTGCTCGTGCGTCTGCGGCATGACGCCGTCGTCGGCAGCCACCACCAGCAGGGCAAAGTCGATGCCCGTCACGCCGGACGCCATGGTGCGGATGAATTTTTCGTGTCCCGGCACGTCGATCACGCCCAGCACCGTGCCATCGGCCAGCGGCAGATAGGCATAGCCGAGTTCAATCGAGATGCCGCGCGCCTGCTCTTCCTTCAGGCGGTCCGTGTGCACGCCCGTCAGCGCGCGCGTGAGCGTCGTCTTGCCATGGTCGATATGGCCTGCGGTGCCGACGATCATGCGGACAACTCGGCAAGCTGCGCGATGAATGCCGTCTCGTGCGCCGCTTCCAGGCAGCGTAAATCGAGCCACAGGGTGTCTTGCCCGATGCGCCCGATCACGGGGCACGGCAAGGCGCGCAAACGCTGTTCCAGCACGCCCAAGGAATTGCTCAGGCGCGAGCCGGAAGCGCTGCGGATGGCCAGACCAAAACTGGGCAATTGATCGACGGGCAAGGCGCCGCTGCCGATCTGGCTTTGCATGGTTTCGGCGGTGACCACATAGCCGCTACCGAGCGCGCCTTGCAGCAGCGGCAGCAGGGTGTCCGCCTGCGCGCGCATGGCGGCGGCGGGACGCGTCAACAGGCGCAGTGTGGTCAGCCGTTCGGCCAGCAAGTCCGGCGCGCGGTATAGCTGCAGCACGGGAGCCAACGCGGCCAGCGTGAGTTTTCCAACCCGCAGCGCGCGTTTCAGGGGGTTGCGCTTGATCTTCGCGATCAGGTCGGCGCGCCCGACGATGACGCCGCACTGCGGCCCGCCCAGCAGTTTGTCGCCGCTGAAGGTCACCAGGTCGGCGCCCGCCGCTATCGTTTCGCGCACCGTCGTTTCATGTGGCAAGCCATACTGGGCCAGGTCGACCAGGGTGCCGCTGCCCAGGTCCACAGCCGTCGGCACGCCGTGTTGCGCCGCCAGCGGCACCAGTTCGTGGAGTTCCACGCTTTTCGTGAAACCGGTGATCGCGTAATTGCTGCAATGGACCTTCATCAGCAGGGCCGTGTCTGCATTCACCCCGTTGGCATAGTCGGCCAGGTGCGTGCGGTTGGTGCTGCCTACTTCGCGCAGCACGGCGCCGGCGCGCGTCATGACGTCGGGGATGCGGAAGGCGCCGCCGATTTCCACCAGTTCGCCGCGCGAGACGACGACCTCTTTATTCTGCGCCAGGGTATTGAGCATCAGCAGCACGGCGGCCGCGTTATTGTTGACGATGGTGGCCGCTTCGGCCCCCGTCAGTTCGCGCAGCAGTTCCTCGACCAGGTCGTCGCGGTCGCCGCGCTTGCCCGTCTCCAGGTCGAATTCCAGATTCATCGGCCATTGCAGCGCTTCCACCACGGCTTGCACGGCGGCGTCGGGCAGCAGCGCGCGGCCCAGGTTCGTGTGCAGCACGGTGCCCGTCAGGTTGAACACGGCGCGCAGCTGCGAGCGCGTCTGCGCCTGCAGCCGCTCGGCCATCTGCGCGACGATGGCGGCAAGCGATGCGCCCTCCTCACCGAATTCACCAAACACTGCGCCCGCCAGCATCGCGGTACGCAGTTCGGCCAGCACGGCGCGCGCGCAGGCCAGGGTCTGCACGCGGCCGTAATGCGCAATCAGGGCCAGGCAAGCCGCGTCGCCCAGGATGCGGTCGACCGACGGCAGGCGCACGGTTTGCCCCGTCGTCATGCTGGCTGGCCCTCGCTGCTTTCGCTTTTGCCCAGCCACAGCAGCGGATTGCCGCTGGCGCGCTGGTAGCCCGCTTCGCCCACCAGCAGGTCGAGCATCAGGCTGGCCAGATCGTCGGCCAGCGGTTCGACGTTGTAATCGTGTTCCTGATTGAAGACTTTGCGATAGGTATGGCAGTCGTCGCAGGTTTCCGCGCGCGCCACCTTCTTCGGATCATTCGCCTTGTTCGGCAATTTGTCGTCCTTCGCCGCCACGGGGTCGAACGGCGCAGCATCGGCCGCGTCCAGGCCCTGGTAGGCGATCTTGCCATTCTGTTCGCAGGTCGAGCACTTCACGCGCACCATATGCCATTCGCTCTCGCAAATGCCGCAGTGCAGATAGCGGTAGCCCTGCGACCCGCCGCCGATGCGGATCACGCTGGCGACGGGGTGCGACCCGCAGACGGGGCACAGGGTGCCCGTTTCCAGGTCCGGCACGCGCGCGGCGCGCAATTCGCTTGCCGACACCGACCATAAAATCTGCAGCGCGGCGGCGACGAACGGCGCGTGCATGGGATTGAGGTTGTCGCCGTTTTCATCGAGCACGGCATCGGCGCAGGCGTCCAGCGCCGGCGCGTCGAGCGCGCGCAGCTGGGCCAGCACCTGGGTCAGGCCGCCGGACAGGGCCGGCTGGCTGGCCGCCGTGGCGGCCAGTTCATCGAGCAGGCTGGCAAAGATGTCGCGCCAGACGGGCGGACGGGCGCCATTCACGGGCAGCACCGGCATGCGGTGCTGCATCGCGCGGCGCAGCGCGTCCGGGTCGGCGGCGGGCACGGCGCCGGGCGCCAGTTTTCCCACCACGGCGGCCTGCGCATCGGCCAGCGCGGCCATCAGCACCAGGTAGCCCTGCATGCCCGCGTCGACGGGGATGCCCTTGATTTTTCCCTGCGCCAGTTCGCGCAAGCGCAAGGCGCGCGCCGCAAACAGGCTGGCGGGCTGCGGCAGCAGCAGGCGCGGAATCGCGTTATGGTCCAGGCCTTCGATTTCGCCTGGCTGAAGAATGCGTTGTACCAATGGAGTTCCCATCAAAAAAGGGGATGTAAAAGTATTCTAATCGATAAAGAGAAAGGGGCCGATCCTCTGGGACCGGCCCCGGGTGTCGCTGGCATGTAAAAAAATCCGCCGGCGAAGCATGTCGGCTTACGCATAGCTAAGCCGACCTACCTTGCGGCCTACTTTTCCGTGTTGCGGATCACCGCCTCAAACCACTTCGGATGGTGCTTGCGCGCCCATCCATAGGTGACGGTGCCGCGCACCATGGCGCCGATCGAGCCCTTGACCCACAGGGCCGCATAGATGTGCACGATGATGGCGCAGATGATGGCGAAAGCGCAACCGGCATGCAGCAAGGCGGCAAAGCGCACCACGTCGATCGGGAAGTAGAACGCGAAATACGCGCGCCAGATCACGATGCCCGACAGCAGCAAACCGATCATGCTAGCCAGCAGCACGAAGAACAGGATCTTCTGGCCGGCATTGTATTTGCCGATCTTCGGCAGCTTTTCCTCGCGGTTGTGGAGCACGTCGTCCATCTGTTTCAGCCACTGCCTGTCGCCGTCTTCGAACTTGTTGTGGTGCCAGAAGCGCAGCACCAGGATCGCGAACGAGACAAACATCACCAGGCCGGCAAACGGATGCAAAATGCGCGTCCATTGCCCGCCGCCGAACAGATTCGCCAGCCACGCCATCGAAGGATGGAACATGGCCAGGCCGGACAGGGCCAGCATGACGAAGGTGATCGCCGTGATCCAGTGATTCGTGCGCTCGTTCGGGTTGTAGCGTTCGATCAAGGGATTGCCATCCTTGTCGCGCAGCTTGCCATCGTGAGTTTCACTATGCTTCATGCTGTTCCTCCCGCAGGCGCTTGGCCTCTTCCAAGGCTTCGTGCTCTTCGTCCTTGCTCACTTCGTTCGGACCGACGCGCGTGTAATGGAACAGGCCTGCCAGCGCCGTGGCGGCCATGCCGGCCACCGCCAGCGGCTTGGACCAGCCCTTCCAGAAGCCCACCATCGGGCTGATGCGCGGGCGTTCCGGCAAGTTCGAATACAGCTTCGGCTTGTCGGCATGGTGCAGCACGTACATCACGTGCGTGCCGCCCACGCCCAGCGGATCGTACAGGCCCGCGTTCTCGAAACCGCGCGACTTCAGGTCGACGATGCGCTCTTCCGCATGCACCTTCATGTCTTCCTTGGTGCCGAAGAGGATGGCGCCCGTCGGGCAGGTTTTCACGCAAGCCGGTTCCTGGCCCACGGCCACACGGTCCGAGCAGAGCGTGCACTTGTAGGCGCGGTCGTCCTTTTTCGAAATGCGGGGCACGTCGAAAGGACAGCCGGCCACGCAGTAGCCGCAACCGATGCAGTTTTCCTGGTGGAAGTCCACGATGCCATTCGTGTATTGCACGATGGCGCCCGGCGCCGGACAGGCTTTCAAACAGCCCGGATCCTCACAGTGCATGCAGCCGTCCTTGCGGATCAGCCACTCGAGGTTGCCGTCGTTGTTTTCGTGTTCGGCAAAACGCATCACCGTCCACGATTGCGGCGTCAGGTCCGTCGGATTGTCATAGGTGCCATGGTTTTCGCCGACTTCGTCGCGCAAGTCGTTCCATTCCATGCATGCCGTCTGGCAAGCCTTGCAGCCGATGCATTTCGACACATCGATCAGCTTGGCCACGGTGCCCGTCACCGGGCTGCGCGCTTGCGGCGGCGTCACCGTGGTCGCCGACAGGCGCCGGATATCTAAGGATTGCAGTGCCATTATTGAGCTCCCATCATGCTTTTTCCACCTTCACGAGGAAGGACTTGAATTCCGGCGTTTGCGAATTCGCATCTCCCACGCCCGGCGTCAGGGTATTGATCAGATACCCCGGCTTGGCCACGCCCGTGAAGCCCCAGTGCAGCGGCAGGCCGACGGTATGCACCTGCTTGCCCTCGATCGTCAACGCCTTGATGCGCTTGGTGACGACGGCCTTGGCGATGATGTGCCCGCGCTTGGAACTGACGCGCACTTCCCCGCCGGCGACGACGCCGATGCTTTTCGCCAGCTCTTCGCCGATTTCGACGAATTGCTGCGGCTGGATAATGGCGTTCAGGCGCGCATGCTTGGTCCAGTAATGGAAATGCTCGGTCAGACGGTAGCTGGTCGCCACATGCGGATATTCCTCATGCGTGCCGAACATTTTCCGATCATCGGCGAACACGCGCGCGGCCGGATTGCTGGTCGCCTGCGGGTTTTTCGGATGCATGGGGTTGTAGCCCAGCGGATTTTCGAACGGCTCGTAATGCTCGGGGAACGGCCCCTCGGCCATGGCGCCACGCGCAAAGAAGCGCGCCACGCCCTCGCCCAGCATGATGAACGGGCCCATGCCGTTTTCCGGCGGTTCGTCGACCTTGAAGTCGGGAATGTCGGCCCCGCTCCAGTTGGTGCCATTCCACTCGATCAGCTTGCGCGTCGGGTCGAAAGGCTTGCCCTTCAGGTCGCACGAAGCGCGGTTGTACAGCACGCGGCGGTTCGCCGGCCATGCCCAGGCCCAACCCAGAGTCTGGCCGATGCCGGTCGGGTCGCTATTGTCGCGCCGTCCCATCTGGTTGCCCGCCTGCGTCCAGCTGCCGGCGAAGATCCAGCAACCGCTGGTGGTCGTGCCATCGTCGCGCAATTGCGCGAACGAGGCCAGCTGCTCGCCCTTTTTGACCAGCAGCTTGGTCGGATCTTTCGGATCGTACAAGTCGGCCAGCGCCTTGCCGTTGAATTCGCGGGCGATTTCTTCCGGCTGCGGGTTATGCGGCTGCGCATAGTTCCACGTCAGGTTGACGATAGGATCGGGGAACTTGCCGCCTTCCGTCTGATACATCTTGCGCATGCGCAGGAACAGGCCGGACATGATCTCGAGGTCGCTGCGCGCCTGGCCCGGCGGTTCGGCCGCCTGCCAGTGCCACTGCAAGACGCGCGAGGAACTCACCAGCGAACCGCGCTCTTCGGCGAAGCAGCTGGTCGGCAGGCGGAACACTTCCGTCATGATCTTGGTGGGATCGACTTCGTGGTACTGCCCGTGCGCCTTCCAGAATTCGCCCGTTTCCACGGCCAGCGGATCCATGATGACGAGGAACTTCAGCTTCGACAGCGCTTCCGTGACCTTCTGCTTGTTCGGCGCGGACGCCAGCACATTGAAGCCCTGGCAGATATAGCCCGTCATCTTGCCTTGATGCATGTTCTCGATGGCTTGCATCAAGTCATACGGCTTGTCGAGTTTCGGCAGGTAGTCGAAGGCGTAGTTATTTTCCGCCGTGGCAAAGTCGCCCCACCACGTCTTCATGAAGCTGACGTGGAATTTGCGGTAATTGCTCCAGTAGCTGAGCTGGTTCGGCCGCAGCGGCTTGGTGGCGCGCGCGGCGATATAGCCATCGAAATCCTGCTCGGCTTCGTTCGGCAAGGTCATATAGCCTGGCAACAGGTTCGACATCAGGCCCAGGTCGGTCAGGCCCTGGATGTTCGAGTGGCCGCGCAAGGCGTTCATGCCGCCGCCGGCGATGCCCATATTGCCCAGCAACAGCTGCACCATGGCGCCCGTGCGGATGGTCTGCGCGCCCGTCGAGTGGTGCGTCCAGCCCAGCGCGTACAGGATGGTGCCGGCGCGGCCCGGCACGGCGGTCGAAGCCAGGGCTTCCGCCACCTTGTGGAACTTGTCGGCCGACACGCCGCACGTACGTTCGACCATCTCGGTCGTGTAGCGCGCGTAGTGCTTCTTCATCATCTGGTAGACGCAGCGCGGGTGTTCCAGGGTCGGGTCGACCTTGGCATAGCCGTCGTCGCCGATCTCGTAATCCCAGGTGGCCTTGTTGGTGTACTTGCCTTTTTCCTTGTCGAAACCCGAGAACAGGCCGTCCTCGAACGCATAGTCTTCGCGCACGATGAAGGGCATGTCCGTGTAGTTGCGCACGTACTCATGCTGGATCTTGTCGTTCGTCAGCAGATAATTGATGATCGCGCCGAGGAAGACGATGTCCGTGCCGGTACGCGTGGCGCAGTAGTAATCTGCCACGGAGGCGGTACGGGTAAAACGCGGATCGACAACGATCAGCTTGGCCTTGTTATGCGCCTTCGCTTCCGTGACCCATTTGAATCCGCAAGGATGTGCTTCTGCTGCATTGCCGCCCATGACCAGGATCACGTCGGCATTCTTGATATCGACCCAATGATTCGTCATCGCGCCACGGCCAAACGTCGGGGCAAGACCTGCCACCGTCGGTCCGTGTCATACACGCGCCTGATTATCAAAGGTCAGCATCCCCATGCTGCGCACGGTCTTGTGGGTCAGATACCCCACCTCGTTGCTGCCGGCGGACGCGGCCAGCATGCCGGTGGAGAGCCAGCGGTTGACGGTCTTGCCGTCGGCATTCTTTTCGATCAGGTTGGCGTCGCGGTCATCCTTCATCAGGCGCGCGATCTTGTCGAGCGCCACATCCCAGGAGATCGGTTGCCATTCCGTGCCGCCCGGTGCGCGGTATTCGGGCACTTTCAGGCGGTTCGGGCTGTGGATGAAGTCGACCAGGCTGGCGCCTTTCGGGCACAGGGTGCCGCGGTTCACCGGGTGATCGGCATCGCCTTCCACGTGGATGATGCTGGAGACGGCGTTTTTCGCGCCGTCGCCCAGTCCATACAGCAGGACGCCGCATCCTACCGAACAGTAAGGACAGGTATTGCGTGTCTCGGTGGTGCGAGACAGCTTGTATTGCCGCACTTCCGCCATCGCCTGGCCCGGTGCGAAACCGAGCAGGGCGAGGCTGGAACCAGCAATGGTCGCGCCAGTTACCCGAAGGAACTGGCGCCTGGACATCTGAACCATATTCAGGCCTCTATGATGTGAGTAAATAAAAAGTCATACGGCATCGTGGTCGTGTCATATCATCAAGATATAAGCACCATGCCTGTGCCGTATGACGCCATTTTACCCCTCAAACCCGGCCAAGGCTCAGTCCGCTGGAAAAAATTGCCTTTAGTCAATATTAATTTGACGGTACCGAACATTCCCTCTAAACACTGCCCGTCTGCCCGGCACAGCCAACCCGCCCATGAAAAAACCCGCTCGCGAGCGGGTTTGGAGGAAGTGACAACAATTACAGGCTGTAGCGCAAGGTCAGCGCCACGTTGCGCGGCGCGCCCGGCAAGCTCAGGTTCGGGCTGGAACCGTGGCCCGAGACGATGTAGCGCGTGTCGCCGATATTGTTGACGTTCAGCTGCACTTCATAGCGGCCCGTGCGGTACGCGGCCATGGCGTCGGCCGTCACGTAGCCTGGCAGCACCACCGTGTTGCCCGGATTGGCGAAGCGGCTGCCGACGGCGTTCGCCCCGCCGCCCACCGTGAAGCCATGGCCCAGGTCTTTCGTCAGCCACAGGTTGGCCGTATTGCGCGCCGTCAGGGTGGCGCGCTTGCCCTTGATGGCCACCGAATTGGCCGTCGTCGTGCCAGGCGCATTCACGCTGCGATCGACGGCGATGGAATCGGTGATGCTGGCGTCCAGGTACGCGTAGCCGGCCAGCATCTTCCAGCCGTCATGCAAGTCCGCGTTGAAGGTCAGTTCCAGGCCGTCCGTGCGCTGCGTGCCGACGGGCACGATGCGGTTCGTGATCGGATCGCTGGTCTTGATATTGTCGCGCTCCAGGCGGAACAGCGACACGGTAGCATTCGCGCGGCCGCCCCACAGCTCGTACTTGGCGCCCACTTCCGTGTTGCGCGTGGTTTCCGGCGCCAGGTCGGCGTTATTTGCGGCCAGGGCGAAGTTCTCGCCGCTGGGCTGGAACGAGCGGCTCCACGACGCGTAGTACGCTTGCGCCGCGCTTGGCTGCCAGACAAGACCGGCGCGGGGGCTGTAGGCCGAATCCGTGCGCGACAAATCCGCCGTCGTCACGCCTGCCGCATTGGCCAGGCGCGACTGCTGCTGGTAGCGGTCGTAGCGCAGGCCGGCCAGCGCCTTCCACTCATCGCTGAAGCGGATGGCGTCCTGCACGTAGGCGGCAGCCGTCTCGTAGGTACCGAACGTATCGCCGCGCGCGCCCAGCTTGCCGCGGTTCACCTGCGGCAGGACGGGTTGGAAGATCGATACATTCGTCGCCACCACGCTCGACGCCCAGCTCGACGCATCCTTGTTCTGCTTGCCGAACTCGGCGCCGTACAGCACCTCGTGGCGCAGGGTGCCCGTGACGAGCTTTTGCGTCAGTTCCGTCTGGTTGAACCAGCCGCTCTCGTCGCGGTTGAGCTTGGCGTGGCCCAGACTCATCGTGCCCTTGACCTCATTGACGTTGCCGGAAATATTCGTGTTGTTGCGGTCCAGGTGGTAGTCGTAGTAGCGGAAGGCATTGCGCAGCGACAAGCTATCGCTGAACCTGTGCGTCAGGGTGGCGGCCGTGGAGACCACGCGCGACTGGCTGAAGTCCGCATCGCGGGCATTCGCCGCGCCGTAATACGTGCCCGCGTCGACGGCGACGGGACGGCCCTGCCAGGACGGGATGCCGAAGTCCGTCAGGCGGCGGTCTTCCAGGTAGTTGCCCTGCAGCAGCAGTTTCGTCGCGCTCGACAGGCGGATGGCCACGGAAGGCGCCAGCGCCGTGCGGTTGATGAATTGCTGGTCGCGGTAGCTGTCCGACAATTCGCGCGCGCCCGTGACGCGCCAGTCCACCGTCTCGCCGACGCGCCCCACGTCGACTTCGCCGCGGCGCCCTGTTGTATTCGTCAGGCTCACGGCCACGTCGGTGATGTCCACGCCCGGTTTCTTGGTGATGCGGTTCACCAGGCCGCCCGAGGAACCGCGGCCGTACAGCACGGCGGCCGGTCCCTTGATCACTTCCAGGCGCTCCACGTTCGACAGGTCGCGGAAGTACAGCGCGTCATCGCGGAAGCCGTCGACGAACTGGTCGCCGATGGCCGTGAAGCCGCGGATGAACACCTGGTCGCGCTGGCCGTCGCCCGTGGACAGGCCCACGCCGGGGATGTTCTTCATGATGTCCTGGATCGACATGGCGTTCTGGTCGCGGATGACGGCGGCCGGCACCACGTTGATCGTCTGCGGCACGTCGCGCAGGGCCATTTCCGTCTTGGTGCCACTGGCCGAAGTGGCGGCAACATAGCCGTCCTTGTCCTTAGCCGCCGTCACGGTGACGGCGGGCAGGCTTTCCTGCGCCCAGGCCGCCAATGGCGTGGCGCCCAAGGTCAAGGCGCCCAGTACGGCGATGGTGATCGGTTTACATCCCGGCTTGCGCTGTTGCTGCATACAATTCCCTGGTCAATGGTTGAATACGAATGATTATCATTAGTATTTTATCAGCCAGCATGGGGAAAAGTAAGGTGAAATGTAAGTGATAGTACTTATGGACTAGGTACTTGACGTAAAAACACAACAGGAAATCAATATCAAAAAACAATTAAAATTGCTTTGAAAAACTATTTCCCTGCGTCAATGCTATACTTGCGGCTTGCTGGGCAGCGGTCAGCCTGACCGATATGCCCCTTGCTTCACCTCCATCGCCACGCTCAGCGTGGCGCGCCGCACAGCCATCACGCGGCACCCGAAGACCCCGATCCCCTGCGCCTTGCGGCGCCTGTCCGCCCCTGCTGGCGGCGGCGATCATGACTATTAAACTGTTAGGAATTACATGAAAAACCTGAACATCGGCAGCCGCCTTGGCGTCGGCTTTGCTGTCGTATTGCTGTTGCTTGCCGCCTTGACCATCACCGCCCTCGTGCGCATGCAAACGGCCAGCGACCTGACTTACCGTCTCATCAATACCAGCATCAAGAACCAGCGCATGGTGGCCGAATGGTCGAAGATTATTGAACTGAACAGCGTGCGCGGCGTCGCCTCGTTCGAGATCACCGATCCTGTCGTGCGCGCCAAGATCGAGGAAGACCTGAAGGTCGATGCGGCCCGCTCCAGCAAGCTGCAGGACGACATCGCCGCGTCCTTGCGCGACCCGGCCGTGATCGAACAATTCAAGGTCGTGCGCAAGGTGCGCACCGACTACGTGACGACGCGCGGACGCGCCTTCAAGATGAAGGCCGACGGCGACGTGGCGGGCGCCAAGCAAGTGTTCGACAAGGAAGTCACGCCGATCACCACGGCTTACCTGGCCGAAGTGAAGCACTTTGCCGGCATGCAGATCAAGGCCGCCGACGGCGTCGGCGCCAGCATCATCGAAGCCTACAGCGGCACCCGCATCTTCCTGATCACCATGGGCGTGCTGGCCGTGCTGATGGGCATCGGTTTCGCGTGGTGGATCACGCGCTCGATCACCGGCCCCATCCGCGCCGCCGTGAAGGTGGCGGAAACCGTGGCAGCGGGCGACCTCAGCAGCGTCATCACGGCGCAAGGCCGCGATGAAACGGGCCAGCTGATGCATGCCCTGAAAACCATGAACGACAGCCTCGTCGGCATCGTCGGCCAGGTGCGTAGCGGCACCGACACCATCGCCACGGCCTCTGCGGAAATCGCCGCCGGCAACCAGGACCTGTCGTCGCGCACGGAACAGCAAGCCAGTTCGCTGGAAGAAACGGCCTCGTCGATGGAAGAACTGACCTCGACCGTGAAACAGAACGCCGACAACGCGCGCCAGGCGAACAAACTGGCCGGCGACGCGGCCGGCATCGCCAGCCGCGGCGGCGCCGTGGTGGCCGAAGTGGTGGCCACCATGGGCGAGATCAATACCTCGTCGAAGAAAATCGTCGACATCATTTCCGTCATCGACGGCATCGCCTTCCAGACCAACATCCTGGCCCTGAATGCTGCCGTGGAAGCGGCGCGCGCCGGCGAACAGGGCCGCGGCTTCGCCGTGGTGGCAACAGAGGTGCGCAACCTGGCGCAGCGCTCCGCAGCGGCGGCAAAAGAGATCAAGGGCTTGATCGACGACTCCGTGCAAAAGGTCGACGTGGGCACGGATCTGGTCGACAAAGCCGGCAAGACGATGGAAGAAATCGTGCAAAGCATCGGCTTCGTCACCTCCATCATGAGCGAGATCAGCAACGCCAGCGAAGAGCAGAGCGCGGGCATCGAGCAAGTCAACCAGGCCATTTCCGAAATGGACCAAGTGACCCAGCAGAATGCTGCCCTGGTGGAAGAAGCCTCGGCAGCAGCCGAAGCGATGCAGGAACAGGCAAGCGAACTGGCGCAGGTGGTCAGCGTCTTCCGCCTCGATGCCAACGCGGCGGCCACCGACCGTTTCAGCGTGAAAGCGGCGCAGCGCAGCGCGCCGGCAGCTCCAGCAACCCGGGCCGCGCCTGCCCGCAAAGCCTCGGCCCCGGCCCTGCGCCTGCCCGTGACACGCGCCAGCAGCAAGGCAGCAAGCCCGGCCGAAGGCGAGTGGGAAGAGTTCTAAGCAAGCCTGCGCCCTCAGCAAGAGCAGCATGAGCCGTTATTGCCGGCGTATCTCGGCAATAGCGGCTTCCAGCACCTCGTCACGCCCGGCCCGTATGCCGGCAAGCGTGGGCCTGACCTCGATATCGGGGATGATGCCCACGCGCTGCGTGGGTCGCCGGTCCGGATAAAACACGCCGATGCCGCTGATCATGGTGCTCAAGCCGCCAGGCAGCGAAAACGGCGAGATATTGCCATCCGCGCCAGCCGTGGTGCTGCCGACCACCTTCGCGCGGGGCGCCACGCGCAAGGCCATGGCCGTGTATTCGGCCTGGCTCTGGCTGACTTCATCGACCAGCAGCATGACCTTGCCCGCATAGTGCAGCGCTTGCGGGTACAAGGCCATGGCATTGGTCCAATGGAAGGCGCCGGGGTTGCCAAGGTCGCCCTTGGTAAAGCGGGCAAACTCCGTGGGCCGGTCGACCAGGTAGGCTCCCAGGGCAAAAACGACAAACTCGCGCGGGTAGTTGCGTATATCGATAATCAGGCCACGGCTGCCCGCTGCGGCGGCCATATGCGCCGCCACGTCGGCCCGCTTGAGGGTCGATAGCTTGAGGTAGGCGATATCGTCGCCCAGGCGCTGGAACGTTTCCCCTTCCCTGTCATGCGTGTCCTGGCCCGCTTGCCTCCTGGCGGGCACGCGCTGCGCCATCAATTCCATCTCGCCCTGCTCGCGGCGTATCTGCAGCCGGGTTTCGCCGCAGGCGCCAGTGGTCAGCTTGCCAGCCATGTCGCGCAGACGCGCCACTTCATTCGATGCCGCGTAGTAAGGCCGCCAGGCGGCGACCAGTTGCGCCACCGGCATGCCATCAAGGCTGGTAATGACATCGCCGGCCTGCAATCGCGTTGCCGCCCCGGCCTTGGCCTCCCGATACCCCACCACCACTGCACTGTTGCCGATGAAGCGGAGCTTGACTGGCAGGTGGCATTCGCCGACGGGAGGACGCACGCGCAACGAACTCCACAGATTGGTGTGGGAATCGTGCAGGCGCGCGACCAGGGCCATCATTTCCAGCTGATAGCTGGCGCGGTCCCTGGCCAGCGCGATGCGCGGCAGCGACTGGCGCAGGACGTCATCCCAGTTGTCGCCTGTCGTATCGCGGTAGGGCGCCCAGTACTCGATGATATTCCAGAAGCGAAACAAGGCCAGCAACTGAAAGCCGGCATCGGGCAGCGCAATATTCTCGTAGGCGATCTCGTGCTCAAAGACAGGATTGCCCACCCGCTCCTGCAAGCGCAGATAAAACTGCCTGGCCGACGCGGGCCGGCGCAGATAAATATGCCGCAGATCGGCGCGCAAGCTGGCGCCGAGCAGCCTGTCATCGTCCAGCCATTGCAGCGCGGGACGCAGATGCAGCTCCCCCTGCGCCGGGACGGCACACGGATTGCAGTCGGCAAGCGTTCCCAGACCGGCGATCCAGTCCCGCAGCACGGCATCGCCCGCCGCCCTGTCAGGTGCGGCCAGCATCCGGGGCATGACGCGCAAGAGTTCGTAGTCCCAATGCCGCCCGCCTGCGGTGATCAAGGGGTGATGGTATTTCAGGAAACCCCATACCTTGCCCAGCACGGCGATGTTGTCGATTTGCGCCGGCGTCACGGCATCGAGCACGATGCGCGAACCGGCATCGAATTCGTGATCCGTTTCAAACGTGGTTGTGCTGCCGTCCTGCGAAAAAACCGGGGGTGCTGCACCGACGAGCAGAAAGGCAATGGCTGGCATGCACCAGCGCGCCAACCACAAACGGGGTATCCATTTCATCCAGCATTCTCCTTGGCAAGGGAAACGACGGCAACGACAGTAATTCAGCTCAGACGGGCTCGCGCATCCGCGACCAGGGTGGCCAGCTCGCGCGGCACCGCCTGCGCCAGGAAATCGAGCGCCAGCTGCTCCGGATCAATGGCCGCGTCAAGCGGCAAGCCATGCTCGAAACCGCCCACCATGATGCGGCAGAAATGCGGCGATTCGGCCCGCGTTTCCACATACCAGCAGCCCGCATGGCCCTGCACGAAGTATTCGCCGATAAAGTAGCCGAGCATGGTTTTTACCCATTGCCAGCTCTCGTCGCGGATGACGATGCTGCGCATGGCCGCATCGATATAGGGCAGGTATTCGGCCGCGTTGGTCAGCACTTCGTGCGCCGGCTGGATGCCCAGGCGCTCGACAAAATTCACCAGCGAGGCGCCCAGCGCGTCATAGTAGGCATCAAAAGCCGCCTGGCTTTGCTGCAATAATTGTTCTTGTTCCTTCGACAGCATTCACACTCCACAGACATTCAGCAATCCCGTATTTTACGCCACGCTCACGTCCACCCCGGCCCGCTGCAGCAAGGCTTCGTTACGGGCGGACAGATGCGTCACCTGCAGGTGCTTGCCGGCCCTGTCATAGCGCTCATACAGGGATTCGATGGCGGCGATGGCCGAGTGATCGGCCATGTGCAGGTGCCGGCAATCGAGGATGACGCGGGCCGGGTCGGCCGCCGTCTGGAACAGCTCCTGGAAATGCGTGGTGGAAGCAAAAAACAGGGTGCCATGCGGCACGTACACGCGCACGCCGGGGGTACTGTCATCGGTATCGGCACGCATGTCGCGCGCATGTTGCCAGGCAAAATTCAAGGCGGCGATGACGATGCCGCACAGCACCGCCATCGCCAGGTCCGTGAACACCGTGATCACCGTCACGGCAACGATCACCAGCGCATCCTGCAGCGGCACCTTGCCCAGCACGCGCAAGGAACCCCAGGCAAACGTCTGCTGCGCCACGACGAACATCACGCCCACCAGGGCGGCCAGCGGGATGCGCTCGATCAGCGGCGACAGGAACAGGATGAACAGCAAAATCATCACGCCGGCCGTCACGCCCGACAGGCGCGAACGGCCGCCCGAACTCAGGTTGATCATGGTTTGCCCGATCATGGCGCAGCCGCCCATGCCGCCAAACAGGCCCGAAACGACATTCGATGCGCCGAGGGCGATGCATTCGCGGTTCGGCTGGCCGCGCGTTTCAGTCATCTCATCGGTGAGATTGAAGGTGAGCAAGGTTTCCAGCAGCCCCACCATCGCCATCAGCGCTGCGTACGGGAAGATGACGTGCAAGGTGGCCATGTCCAGCGGCACGGTGGGCCAATGCAGGGCCGGCAAGCCGCCGGCGATATGCGCGAGGTCGCCCAGGGTGCGCGTGGGCAGGTGCAAGAAATGGCTGAGCACGCCCACGCCGAGGATGGCCACCAGCGCGGGCGGCACGGCTTTTGTCAGGCGCGGCAACACGTAGACGATGGCCATGGTGAGAAACACCAGCGCGCCCATCACGTACAAAGGGGTGCCTTGCAGCCAGGTTTCGCCTTGCGGCGTGGCCTGGCGAAAGTGTTCCAGCTGGGCCATGGCGATGACGATGGCCAGGCCATTCACAAAGCCCAGCATCACCGGATAGGGCACCATGCGGATTAGCTTGCCTAGGCGCAAGATGCCGAACAGCGCCATGATGATACCGCTGAGCACGACGGTCGCCAGCAGATATTGCACGCCATGCTGGGCCACCAGCGCCACGATGACGACAGCCATGGAGCCGGCCGCGCCGGAAATCATGCCGGGGCGTCCGCCAAAGATGGCCGTGAATGCGCAAATGATGAAGGCGCCATACAGGCCCATCAGGGGATTCAACTGCGCCACCAGGGCAAAGGCGATGCATTCGGGCACCAGGGCAAAGGAGGTGGTCAAGCCCGCCAGAACGTTTTTTTGCGGGTTCGAGAACCACTCATCCCGAAAAGTTGTGTTGATCATTGATTCGTATCCAAAGTCGGAACAGGAAAATGCCGGCCTGATGGACAATCATCAGGCACAGCCATGCCAGCGGGCGTCACAGAAAAGCTGCGCCGAGGTCGAACGGAGCACTAAAGTCGTCAGTGACTACATTGGTATGGCGGAAAGGGGACGTTTCATCAAGGCGCCAGGCGGCGCGGCCGAGCTTGCCAGCATTATACAAGATGCGCCGCCGGCAAAAGTCTGGCGAAAGCGCAGACAAAAAAATAGCCCACTCGAAAGTGGGCTATTTTTTTCATCTGGAGGCGAGGACGGGAATCGAACCCGTCTAAACGGCTTTGCAGGCCGCTGCATAACCTCTTTGCTACCTCGCCAGAGGAACTGCTTGGATGCGCCTTGCGGCCCATCTTGAAAACTGGAGCGGGAGAAGAGTCTCGAACTCTCGACCTCAACCTTGGCAAGGTT